>JAPLJE010000385.1:2195-3404 GCA_026388755.1 Deltaproteobacteria bacterium
ATTAAAGCAGATCACGCCATCCTCGTCCCGCAGAAATCCCAGCGGGTGATCTCCTTTATCGGTCAAAACAACAGGTTTGACGAATTCATCCATTTCCCCGCGCTGATAGGCCTTTTGAACGGCTTCCACAGGATCTTTTTCGTGCAGGCCTTCGCCGGCGGTATACAAGCGATAGGCCATCTCAGTCCTGTCCCATCGCCTGTCCCTGTCCATGGCGTAAAAGCGGCCGCAGATCGATGCAATATCCCCGTAATTATGGCGGCAGATATGCTCCTTGAGCCTTCCAATATACGAAACGCCACTGTCCGGCGGCGTATCCCGGCCGTCCAGAATGGCGTGAACAAACACCTGCTTCAGGCCGTTTTTTCTGGCCATGTCCAGAAGTGCCAGCAGATGATGAATATCGCTGTGAACCCCGCCGTCTGAAACCAGGCCGATAAGATGCAGTGCGGAGCGGGCGGCCAAATGATTTTTTGATACCTTGGTCATGATGGCTTTCAGCGTCGGATTCTCAAAAAAATCCCCTTCACGAATCGCCTTGTTAATCCGGACCAGATCCTGATAGACGACCCTGCCGGCCCCGATATTCATGTGTCCGACTTCGGAATTGCCCATCACGCCGTCGGGAAGCCCTACAGCCTCTCCGGAACACTGCAGTTGGGTATGGGGATAGCTGTTTTTCAACCGCCTGAGATGGGGTGTATCAGCCAGTTCAACCGCATTGGCATCGCGGGACTCGCGAATTCCCCAGCCATCAAGAATCATGAGCAGGCACATCCGATGCGTCATCATCGGTATCATCTCCCTCAAAAATGTCGTTCATTTCGATTTGCGGACTGGCGACCTGAATCCTGGGAACATCCACCCAGAGTCCTTCCAGATTATAAAATCTACGGATCGGATCATAAAACACATGGATCACCACATGGTCATAATCCAGAAGAATCCAGTGCCCGGAGCCAGCGCCTTCGACCCCCAGAGGCCGGATGCGGTTATCTCGCATCTCTTTCTGGATATAATCGGCAATGGCCATGACCTGACGGCTGGATCGACCGCTGCAGATGATGAAATAATCGGTGATCGCGGTCATGCCCCGGAGATCCATAACAACGATGTCCAGGGCTTTTTTCCCCTGGGCGGCTTGAATAAAAAGATCCAGTGAAGGATCGGAAGGCAACTGCTGGGTCATTGATAAAGTCCTTTACTGGA
>JAPLJE010000798.1 GCA_026388755.1 Deltaproteobacteria bacterium
GGTAAAAGTAGGCAGCGTCGCTCACCCCATGGAAGAAAAACATTTTATTGAATGGATTGAAATTATTGCTGACGGTAAAGCATATCGGCAGTTTTTGAAACCCGGGCAGGTTCCTGAAGCCACATTTATGCTGGATGCCGCAACAGTTTCAGCAAGAGAGTATTGTAATATTCACGGTCTCTGGAAGGCATAACAGTCAGGTTAACAAATTCAAAGCAGAAAGGCTTGAAGCAAAGAGAAGTTGGGCTAATAAAACCTTGTGCGCTTTCTTTGCCTCAGACCTGCCTGTTAAAAGGAGGAAATATGGCAAGCTGGAAATGTCAAAATTGTGGTTACACCTTTACGACAGACGCTCCGCCGGACCAGTGTCCGTCCTGCAAGGAAAAATGTGAATTTCTGGATAACTCCTGCTACACGCCCGATTGCACAGGCGATGGCATGGACAAACGCATCGCCAAAAAATAATATTCGCCGGGGAGATACGTTATGCCAAAAACGCTTATTGTATATGCTACACGAACCGGAGAAACCGAAAATATCGGCAAATTAATTGCTGAAGGGTTGCGCCTTTCCGGAGTTGATGTTGACATAATGAAAGCCGGTGATATAAAGAATGCCAGTGAGCTGAATGGATATGACGCTCTGGTGTTTGGAGCACCGACCTATCATGGGGATATGATTCAGGGAATGAAAACCTTTCTGTTTCTGGCCGAGAAAGCCGCTCTGGAAGGAAAAGTCGGCGGCGCATTCGGCGCATTCGGCTGGAGCGGCGAAGCGCCGGACCGGATTTATGATACCATGACGCATATTTTTAAGATGAAAATGGTTGGAGCGCCGCTGCGCCTCAAATCCAGTTCTTTGGGCGGCGGCATTCAGATGGCTCAGAACTACGGCAGAGATATTGCAAACCTATTGACCACTTAAAGGAGGAATTCATGACAACACCATCGCATTGTCCAGGTTTTGAACAATTCAAGAATTTAAAATCGTTTACCTGCAAGTGTCCCTCATGTTCAAAAGAGGTTGAAATTTTTTCAGATGAATTTGACAAAAAACAGACCTGCAAGTCCTGCGGCAAAGAAATCGATTTTACCAAGTGCACCCTTTCCGCGGCATAAACAAAGGGGGCAATCCATGCGAAGCGGTATGATTCTATTCATCTCTGTCGCCATGGTCTGGATTGCGGGGCTGTCCCTTGCTGAAACCAACAACGGGGCAAAAGAGATGGTGATTCCATCCGGAAATCAAGGAGATGTGAGATTTCCTCACCATCAGCACCAGGAAGCGCTTAAAGACTGTATGCTCTGCCATGATCTTTTTCCCCAGCAAGCGGGCTCCATTCAGGATTTAAAGCAAAAAGGAACCCTTGCCCAAAAACAGGTCATGAACAAGCTGTGCGTGAAGTGCCACAAAGCCAGGAAAGATGCCGGAGAAAAATCGGGACCCGTAACCTGCACACAATGCCATGCCAAATAGCCTGGTAGTTCATCGGCCATAATAAATGGCAGTATAAATTGATTGATTAGGGGGGATTCGAACGCGGGACCCGGTTTCAAAATCCCCCCGTCCTTTTTTTAAAGGGGATAATCACTAAGGAAAGAATAACATGCTTGTAATAGGACTACAGGGTAGCCCCAGAAAAAAGGGGAACACCCGGTTTCTGCTTTCGGAATTTCTAGAAGAAGCACAAAGGCTGGGCGCCGAAACGCAGATGATCGAGGTCTGTCAGAAAAAGATAGAGCCCTGCATGGAATATGTTCTCTGTGAAAAAAAAGGGATTTGTCCGATTGATGATGATATGAAGCAGATAATGTTTTAATCATTGGTTAATTAATAAATCATTTATTACTCTTAAAACCTATTCTCCTCCCTCAATGTAGTGATAAGCAACAATGAGTAGAAATACTGCAGCACCCAACAAATTCACACCTGCACCAAGTTGAGTATCGGAAATCATTTTTTTAGAGCTTAAAAATGTTCAAGATGAATTTACTAAAATCGGTAGTAAAACAAGAATTTGGTACTGAATTACTGCAAATCTGCTCACTTTTAATCTTGAAGGGTCGACTGACGTTGCGTACCTTGAA
>JAPLJE010000672.1 GCA_026388755.1 Deltaproteobacteria bacterium
CCTGTCTGCAAACGGCAAGACAATAAAAAATTGATCATGCTGAAAGCCCGCCCTAATCTTTCCTTTTACTGCTGGCCTCCATGTTTGACTTGATCCGCTCAAAATGAATCGGTGCAATGTCAAGTAGTCGCAAATTTCCAATGACAGGCTGAATCCAGTTTTTAAAAAGGTGCTGTTCCTCTTTCCATGATTTCTTTCCATCGGCCTGCTGCTGCTTCAAGTAGATTTCAAACAAGGTGGAAAACGTCATGCTTTCCTTGTCGTGCTGTTCGGCCTTGATTCGCTCGGCTTCTTTCCGTGCCTGTTCCAGCTCTCTTTTTTCCTGAAGCGTAACCGGCCCGGCCCCCTGGCGCTGATTGTTTTTCAGTTCAGAAAGAATCAAGAATGCTTTTTTAGGCGTATTGCCTTCTGAAGCTCGACCGATTACCTCTTGATAATTTTTTCCATTGAATTGAAAACGGATAGAAATATTCAAATCCTTTAAAATGCCGTGTTTAGCATTTTGCAAAGCTCGAACATAGACGCCCGGATAGTCCGTTTTTTCCCAACTCATAAGGCTTTCCCCCATAAAAAAGTGTCACAACTCTGTCACAACTTTTCGTTCAACGTAAGGTGATTTTAAGTGATAAAACATGAAGGGATAATAGATAGTTTATACTGTAATATCAATGAGTTTAACACGATAAATGAAGGAAGGTGAAAATAGGTGAAAATGGCTTTTAACAGACTCTTAATCAGTAGGTTATTGGTTCGATTCCAATACGGCCCACCAATAAAATAAAGGGTTTATGGCTAAATGCTGTAAATCCTTTTTTCGTTTATTATGGTTTTATCCAGCAATCTATTTGTAACTTCCTGAAACATGCAAATTACCTATCGTTTTTATAATTCCCAGAGTACGGCTGGTAATGTTGTTGCTCAGATTTTCTTATTGACATTACCAACCCCGCTTAAATACAATCTTACATTATGCAAATTCGAGCGAAGGGGGGGCCGATGAAAAAGAATGATAGTGCGAAGGACAATGAAGGAGGCCGTCATCTGACGCGCCATGCCGTGTTGAAAGCAGGTCTCGCCCTCGGCGCCCTGGCTTCACAACCGGGGGTCTCGCTGCTCACGCTGCATCACCGGGCAGCGTTCCTCAAAACAGTACGGAGAAGGGAGGACCGGTAAGAATGGCGACTTGGCATGATGGATTTTTCTTTAAGGACGAGAGCCTCGTCTTCGAGCTTATCAGGGTCATGGCCAAAGCTCTCGAGCACGGGGCGGACTTAGGGGAATCGCTCTCCACAGCATTCCGCATCAAACAGAAGGAGGGTGACCAGCAAGTCCTTCTCCAGGCCTGGTACGAGGAATGGAGAAAGGTCGGAGCGCGCATCGAGAAGATAGGGGACAAATGCCTTGCGAAGGGTCACAAGGTGAGTGCGCGGGATGCCTATCTCAGGGCCTCCGAGTACTACCGCGCTGCGGACTTTTATCTGCACGATAACCCGAAGAACCCCGCAATCCTTGAGTTGTGGGATAGGATGGATTCCTGTTTTGAAAGAGCAAGAAAGCTTTCCATTCCTTCTTTTGAAGCTATTCAGATTCCCTATGAAGGACCCACTCTTCCCGGCTATTTCTGTCCGGCAGGCAAAAAGGGCAAACGGCCACCCACGATCATCATCCATCAGGGATTCGACGGGACAATTCAGGAGTTATATCTCGGATACGGAAAGGATGCGGTTCGAAGAGGTTACAACTGCCTCATATTCGAGGGACCGGGCCATGGCAGCGTGATCAGGAAGCAGGGTCTTCCTTTCAGGTATGACTGGGAAAAGGTCGTGACGCCCGTGGTCGATTATGCGTTGAAGAGAAGGGATGTGGACCCAAAACGAATTGCCCTCATCGGGTTGAGTATGGGTGGTTATCTAGGGCCTAGGGCGGCAGCCTATGACCACAGGATCGCGGCGTTGGTCGCAAATGCAGGGGTCTTCGATAACTGGGCGACCACGTATGATCGGTTAGGCATGAAGCGGGAGGAGCTGATAAAGCTCATCCAGGACAAGCCTGAAGAAGTGAACACAATGTCCTGGGAAGGCGCGAAAGCGAACATCACGTCATTTTGGGGGCTGACGAACGGGCTGTGGACGTTCGGGGCGGAAAGCCCGGTGGAACTTAATCTGAAGCAGGCGAAGATGACGCTCGCCGATTGCGCCCATCTCATCTCCTGTCCCACTCTGGTTATTGACTCGGACGCAGAGCAATTTTTCAGCGGGCAGCCAAAGAAACTTTATGACGCGCTGAAATGCCCGAAAACCTATATGGTCTTCAAAACCGGAGAAGGCAGCGAACTCCACTGTCAGGCAGGCGGACAGCTACTCGGCAACCAGCACATCTTTGACTGGCTTGATGAGACATTTGCCGGGATCAAACGCTGAGGAGCAACAATGAACTTTCAGGATTGCATTGATTTTGTGTTGAAAAATCCGTGTGGGTTCACAGCCACAGCGGAAGGCAATCAGCCGCATGGGCGCCCCCTGACGGTATGGCGGGCAGATGGAACGGGCATCTACTTTTTCTTACCAAAATTCAAACAAGTATATCGCCAGCTTCAGGAAAACCCCAAGGTAGAGATCGCTTTCCATCAGCCCGGCACTCCACAGGACCTCGGTACTCTCCTCCGCGTCACCGGACATTTTGAATTCTTAGAGGATACGGATACGCGGAAACGGCTCTTTAAGATACATCCCTGGCTGAAGCAGCTCGGGGATGGCACTGACAACCCAATGATCG
>JAPLJE010000812.1 GCA_026388755.1 Deltaproteobacteria bacterium
CCGGTACAGATGAAAGCAAGGTCGATATGTTCCCGGGTCAACAAATCGTTAACTTCCCCATAGGTCTTACGCTGAACCAGAACGGTGTCACGATCTAGTTTGGCACCAATGTAATCAATCAGCTCCCGGTAATAGATGAACGTTTCTTTCGGCGATACCATCGCGGCCACGGCAACCCGAAGGGTTTGCCGACCGGAATTGACCCCTTCCGTCCGCAACGCCTCTGTTTTTTGGGAGAAGTCGACCTGTTTGTAGTCAGCGTCCCGGCTGCAGGCCGCAAGAAACACGACAAGCCCACCGGTGATGAGCAGCAGGATCTTTCGCCAAATGAATTGCGGTGAAAAGGCTCGTTTCATATTCCGCCAAGGTGGATGGATTCAGGGGCTTTTAGAAATGGGTTTATGGTTCATGAGCGGCTGCCTGAATCACGTTTGCGCTGTTTTCTGCACATTTCAATTAGTTCGCAGGAACCGATCTCATCCAGTATAGGCCGGTCCGCCTTGACGACAGCGGCGTTCCCGATTTCCTGTTTCAGCCACGGAATCAACGTCTTGACATTCGGCCGATCTTTCCGAAGCCGGTAATACACCCATCTGCCGTCTTTGCGGCTATCAACCAGTCCGGCATGTATCAGCAAGGCCATATGGCGGGATACGGTAGCGCCGGTAATTCTCAGCAGTTCTTTGATCTGACAGGCGCAGAGTTCGTGGGTGGAAAGAAGGGCAGCCACCACCCGCAGGCGGTTTTGATCCGAAAGGGCCTTCAACAGGGATAGGGTGTTTTTCATCGACAATCTCCGTTGTTCAGTTAGTCAATCAAGTAACTATTATTAAGGCTGCTGTCAAGATTATTTTGTCCGATACGAAATATTGATTTTGTTCAGAAAATTAGAAATCAGGTCATAATTCCGCCAGGTTGGCCCTTGCTTTTGGCTGATACCTGTGTCAGTGATACAGGCCAATGACGGAATTACGATCGGGTTTTTTGCGCTCTTTTGCTGAAATTTCAAACGCCGGGCAATCCTCGGCGCGAATAGGGATTGCTCCTCTGATGACATAATCATGGTGAACATATGATCAAGTCAATTGCCGTCAGGGAATTGACCGCAATTCCAGGTTTCATATATTATTTTCTTTACAGTGCGTTATATAAAAGCTGACTGAACTGGCACGAATCCTGCTTTAATAAACGGGCGCAACGCCAGATGCGTGTTGGGAACAGATTTTTGGATTATTGATTCAAGGGAGTATGTTTTCAGAGCGCAAAGGGAAAATATGACCGGGGCTTCAGATGAACAACTCATGCAAGCCGTTGCCGGAGGCGATCTCGATGCCTTCAACAATATCGTTCTGCGCTACCAGCAACAAGCTTGGAGAACAGCTTGTCGACTTCTTGGAGACCCCATGGAAGCCGAAGATATCGCCCAGGAAACCTTTCTCAAAATCTTGAAAGCAGCCCCGCGCTACCGGCCAACGGCGAGCTTTCGCACCTACCTTTATACCATCATCTACAGGCTTTGCCTGGACACCCGTAAAAAGAGCCGCCCATCCCTGATGGATACGATTCCCGACCGGCCATCCGCCTCACCATCCGCAGTGGAATGTCTTGTTTCCAGAGAGCGCGGGGAAGAGATCCGGCATGCGATGGAGAGCCTTCCGCTCAACCAACGGACTGCGATTGTTCTTAAACACGACGAAGGACTGAGCTATGCTGAAATTGCTCAGGTGATGGATACTTCGTTGAAATCCGTTGAAATGTTGATTCGTCGCGCAAGAGAAAAACTCCATTCAAAGCTTTCCCATCTGAAGACATCCTGAGTACTTTAAAAAAATATCGAGGGTTTTTTCAAACTCATTCGTTTAATGATTACAAAAAGGAGACGCCGATGAGATGCAAAAAGGTTCTTTCCCACTTGAACGCCTATGCGGATCATGAATTATCCAGCAGTCTGAGCCGTGGAATAGAGAATCATCTGCACAGTTGCAGAATGTGCCAAATAGAGTTCGATCAAATCCAACATGTGGAAGGTTTTCTGAATACCCTGGATGTTCCTCCCGTGCCGCAGGAGTTCGCTGCCCGTGTCATGATCGAAGCTCGGAAAGCCCCCTGAATCGCTTGAACACACGTACATGATTCTAGCTTCATCTTTTGATGTGGGAGGCATACCCCGATGAAAGGAAATCTCAAAATACTGATCTTTCTCTTTTCGATCATTCTGAACGTTGTTTTTGTGGGGACTTATGCCACCTATAAGTTCCAGATCATCACTATCGAAAGAAAAGATGACAATTTAATGAAGCCCCTTTTCCTTGAACTCGATCTCACCCCCGAGCAACTGACAAGATTCAAGTCAGAGCGGGATAAATTCCATCCCCATTTGCAGGCACTGGAGCAGGAAATCAAGAGAAAGCAGATCGAACTCATTGAAATTCTATCCATCGATACCCCCGATCAGCGGGCCATCGAGAACAAGCAGAAAGAAATCCAGGAATTGCAGGCGTTGGCACAGGACAGGGTGATTGTGCACCTCCTTCAAGCAAGCGCCCTCATCAGTCCGGAGCAACGCACACGTTTCTTCCACCTTATCAGGAAGAGAATCGAGGTGAGCATCTCCTCATGCCCTCCCTGGACAAAACCTCTGGAAGAGAGCCGGACTGGGGAGAGCGGATGATTGTCAAGGGAAAATCATCTTTGTGAGCAAACTACAATTTCAGGAGCAAGTTATAAGCATGCAAGACGATCAAACCCACGATGCTTGTCGTGCCCCCTCTTTGACCATGTTGTTTAGTTCCTTCTTGAGAATGGGCATCACCGCATTCGGCGGCCCGGCCATGATCGCCTATATCCGCAAGATGGCCGTCGTTCAGAAGCAATGGCTCGATGGGGAATCTTTCCAGGATGGTGTTGCCCTCTGCCAGGTGATTCCCGGAGCGACCGTCATGCAGATGGCGGCCTACATCGGGCTGAAGGTCAGGGGAGTGCGCGGGGCAATGGTAAGCTATATTGGGTTTGGCCTTCCAGCATTCTTCCTGATGATGGTGCTTTCGGTTCTCTACTCGGTCACACACTCACTGCCCACTGTGGCTTCGGTCTTCAGCGGTCTTCAGGCTGTCATTGTGGCCGTAGTGGCCAATGCCGCCGTATCTTTTGGAAAGACATCCATCAAGAGATGGAAGGACGTGCTGATCACTGGCATAGCCGCAGGACTGTTCTGGCTCATGGCAAATCCGATGCTCATCATTCTTCTGGCAGCATTGTTGGGAATGTTGCTGAGCAGCAGACAGCAGCCCAACCTTCGAATCGGACATGAAATCAAAATGTCAGCCACAACGCGCCCCCTGTTGCTCTTTTTACTTGGAACCGTTGCAGGCTTTGGCTTGCTCTATTTCTTGAGAAAAGATCTCTTCCAGCTTGCCATGCTCATGTCCAAAATCGACATCATTGCTTTTGGCGGGGGGTTTGCCTCGGTTCCCCTCATGTTCCATGAAATCGTCGAGATCCGCTCCTGGATGGATGGACCCACGTTTCTGAACGGCATCGTCCTGGGGCAGTTCACGCCTGGTCCTATCGTGATCACGGCAACCTTTGTCGGCTATCTGGTGCATGGCTTTCTCGGGGCGATCGTTGCCACCGTGGCCATATTCCTGCCTTCTTTCCTGATTCTGGTCGGAGTTGCTCCCTATTTTGACAGGCTTCGCGCCTCCCCATGGTTTGCCAGGGCTATCGGCGGTATTCTCTGTTCTTTTGTCGGGCTGCTTCTTATGGTCACCATCCGTTTTGCCTTGAACGTTCACTGGGATTTTCCTCACATGGCGCTGGCGGGTGCTGCTTTTGTCGCTCTGCTTCTCAAACTGGATATCCTGTGGGTGGTTCTTGCGGGAACAGCTATTTCGATACTTAATTTTTAGATGTGCTTTCAAAAGGAACTTAAACCATGTGGATTGTTCGACTCGCGTTACGCCGGCCCTACACCTTTGTGGTGGCGGCGCTGGTGCTGACCGTTTGTGCTGCTACGCACCCCTACGGATATTTTCCCGGATATCAATATCCCGGTCATCAGCGTGGTCTGGGTGTACAACGGCCTGAACGCCAGGGAAGTGGAGGAGCGCATCGTCTATAACCACGAGCGCATGATCAGCACCCTGGTGAACGATATTGAGCACATCGAGTCCACCGCTTACAATGGCGCGGGCGTTATCAAGGTATTTCTCCAGCCCGGTGCATCCGTGACCGATGGCGTGGCGCAGATCACAGCCAGCGGGCAGACGGTGCTACGCATACTTCCGCCGGGAATCAACCCGCCTTTCATCATCCGCTACAATGCCTCCAGTGTCCCGATTCTGCAATACAGTCTGGCCAGTCCCAAATTTTCCGAGCAGGAGCTGCAGGACATGGCCATGAACCGCGTCAAGGTGGGACTTGCGACCGTAAGGGGCGCATCCGTGCCTTATCCGGCCGGCGGCAAGGCGCGGGTTGTCGCCGTCGATATTGATCTGGCGGCTCTCGAATCCAAGAACCTGGCCCCCCAGGATGTCGTCAATGCATTCAATGCGCAGAATTTCATGCTTCCCAGTGGCACGGCAAAAATCGGGGAAACCGAATACAGTATCGCTTTGAACACCAATCCGGAAATGATCGCGGCATTGAACGATCTGCCCGTCAAAACCGTGGGCAATGCCGTAATCCGGGTCGGTGATGTGGCGCAGGTACACGACGGCTACCAGCCGCAGCAAAATGTCGTCCGGTTAAACGGCGTGCGCGGTGTACTGCTCACCATTTTAAAAAGCGGCGCGGCATCGACCCTCAGTGTTGTGGACGGCGTGAAAAAGGCCATGCCGCTTATTTTAAGCGGCCTTCCCCCGGAACTGGAGGCCAGGGAATTCGCCGACCAGTCGCTTTTTGTCCGCGCCGCCGTAAATGGCGTGGTCAAGGAAGGCGTGATCGCGGCAGCGCTCACGGCCATGATGATTTTGCTTTTTCTGGGTTCCTGGAAAAGCACCTTTATCATTGCTCTTTCCATTCCCCTTTCCGTGCTGTCCTCCCTTGCCCTTCTCAGCGTGCTTGGCGAGACCATCAACCTCATGACGCTCGGAGGGCTGGCTCTGGCCGTCGGCATCCTTGTGGACGACGCCACTGTTGAAATCGAAAATATTCACCGGCAGATGGCGATGGGAAAACCCAATATCCAGGCGATTCTGGATGGCGCACAGGAAATCGCCCTGCCGGCCTTTGTCTCGACGCTCTGCATCTGCATTGTTTTTGTGCCCATGTTCTTTCTGACAGGCGTGGCGCGCTATCTTTTCGTGCCTCTGGCCGAAGCGGTCGTCTTTGCCATGCTGGCAAGCTATGTTCTTTCCCGAACCCTCATCCCGACCCTGGTGATGTGGTTTTACCGCAACAGCGAAGGGAGTCATCCGGCCGCCAGCACCCGAAAAATTCCCCTGTGGCTGCGCCCGTTTGCTGGGTTGCAGCGGGTGTTTGAGCGTG
>JAPLJE010000272.1 GCA_026388755.1 Deltaproteobacteria bacterium
AGTATGTCAAAAATATCAACATTTCTTCCCATGCCATCAACACTCCTTTGATTACGGCCCGCTGGTTTTCACATTTCGGCGTGCGCAAAAAAGGCTTGTCCGATGAGAGCAGGCCGGAAAGCATGGCTTTTCCTATTGTATGGCTCAGAGCCATTCCGGCGATTGCCGCGCCGATCCGCTGTTTCAGCGTGCAGCCGACCCGAGCCTTGTACAGCCAGAAGAAATGAAGCAGCCGGAAGACAAAAACGCCAAGGGCCGGAAGCAGCAGGATATACAACGGCTGGCCAAAATACCTGGGAAGGACGATGACCCCCGCAACCCACAGCAGGGTGCCCCAGGTGATAATGACATTAAACGCATCCCCGAACCAGGGAAACCAGCCCGTTGCAAAATGATATTTCTGCCCGTCGGTCAGGCCGGATTGTGAATTCCAGGGCAAAAATGTTTTCCAGTGGCGTCTGATAATCTGAACTGCGCCATAAGCCCATCGGAACCGCTGTCTTTTGTAACCGGCAAAAGAATCGGGAGTCAGGCCATGGCCAAAGCTTTCGCTGATATAAACGGATTCAAACCCCGCATTCATCAGCCTCAGGCCCAGCTCGGAATCCTCACAGATGCACCACTCCGCCCATCGGCCGACATCCAAAAGTGCCTGTTTGCGAATCAGGGTCATCGTCCCGTGCTGAATAATGGCATCGCGCTCATTCCGGTGAATCATGCCAATCTGGAAAAACCCATGATATTCGAAGTTTAGCATTTCCTTGAAGAAACTGCCCTGCCATTCCCGGTGATCCTGAGGAGCCTGAACAAAGCCCACTTTCGGCTTGTCAAAATAGGGAATGAGTGATTTGAGCCAGTCCGGGCGGACAATGTAGTCGCTGTCGACAATTCCGACAATCGCCGCATCCGGGTCCGTCACGCTCAACCCGAAATTCAAAGCCCCGGCCTTGAACCCCGGCCATTTTCCCAGATGGAAAAAACGGAATTTAGAGCCCAGTTTGTTGCAATAATCCCGGACCGGTTCCCATACTTCAGCATCCAGCGTATTGTTGTCCAGCACCAGAACTTCATAATTCGGATAATCGAGCAGATTCAAGCTGTCCAGGGTCTTGGCAACCATGTCCGGGGGTTCATTGCATATGGCCAGGTGCAAAGATACCTTGGGGAAGTCTCTGCCATCTTCGGGAGTCAGTGGATGAAACAGACGGTTCAGTCCCGCGGGCCAGAGCATTTCCGCCATCTCAAATCCATTAATCAAAACCACCACCAGGAGTCCTGCCTGCAGCGGAAGCAAAAGCCCCCAGACCAGGGTTTCGGTCGGCAGCAGTTCATGAATCCACGGCGTGGAAACAATCCATACCACGGCAGATATGCTCAGCTGAATGACCATAGCGAAGAAGAGCTGCCCGTTAAACGGCTGCCCCTGTTTTTTGCGCAGATACATGGACAAGGGAATGATCGACAGCAGAAAGGAAAAAACAAGCGGCAAGGGAAGCGGCGAAACCTCTTTTACAGGGCCTTCAAGAGCGATTTTAAGGTTTCGGTCCTTATCAAACAGGCCCCAGTGGGCCCCCATGACCCCTTCCAGGTCCACTTTCCAGGGTTGATCAAATGCTTCCATGATAAAATAGTCAATCTTGAGTTCCGCAGCCATATTGAAAAACGCACGCAGAAAGAGGGATTCATTGACTGTGCTGGGTTTTGCCGGACCCCGACGCTCCCCGTGACTGGGCCAACCCACTTCAGCCAGCAGAACATGTTTGTCCGGATAGGCCTGCTGAACCTGGCGATAACGTTCCACTACCCATTTCAGGGAATCTTCCAGGGGAATTTTTTCCCAGTAGGGGAGGATGTGAATGGCGATATAGTCCACATTTCGGGCCAGTTCGGGGTTGTTGATCCACA
>JAPLJE010000058.1 GCA_026388755.1 Deltaproteobacteria bacterium
TTGCCTTCATCCAGCTTGGGCATCCAGGGATAGCCGAATTCGTTCTCGGCAGAAGCCTTTTCTCCGAAAATGGATTTCAGAAAGCTGACGATATATTTGGGTTCGTTCTGCCACCAGTTCAGACTGAGCGGGTCCTTGCTCTGGGCCCTGCGCTTGAGCAGATCCTCCAGCTTTGCTACTTTCCCTGTCGGAGCGGGGATATACCCTGGCCAGATATGAAACAGCAGTGCCTGATCCGTGGATCCCTGCACATTGGATTCCCCCCTTAACGCGTTCACGCCGCCGCCGGCAATGCCCATGTTCCCCAGAAGGAGCTGAATGATGGACATGGTTCGAATGTTCTGGACGCCCACCGTATGCTGGGTCCATCCCATGGCATACATGATGGTTCCGGCCTTGTTATTGGCGCCGGTGGCTGCGTAGGTTTTGTAAACCTCCAGCAGATCCGATTCCGTGGTACCGGTAATTTTGGAAACCAGCTTGAGGTCATAGCGGTCATAGTGTTTTTTCAAAAGGTTGATGACGCACCGGCTGTCCTTCAGGGTTAAATCCCTTAAGGGTACACCTTTTTCATCCATCTGAAATGTCCAGGTTGCCTTGTCATATTTCTTGATTTTTGAATCCCAGCCGGAAAACAGCCCGTCGTTGAATAAAAAATCATTGTTTACCAGAAACGCAGCATTGGTGTAATTCAGGACATATTCTTCGCCGATCAACTTGTTATCCAGGATGTATTTGATCATCCCGCCCAGGAACGCGATGTCGGTTCCGGAGCGCAGCGGTGCATATATATCCGCTTTTGAGGAGGTTCGGGTAAACCGGGGGTCGACGTTGATGACCTTGGCGCCGTTTTTCTGGGCTTCTGTCACCCATTTGAAAGAGATGGGATGGTTTTCCGCAGCGTTGCTGCCCATAATCAGGATGCAGTCGCTGTTTTTAAGGTCAATCCAGTGGTTGGTCATTGCACCGCGTCCGAACGACTCTGCCAGAGCCGCAACAGTGGCGCTGTGTCAGATTCGGGCCTGGTGCTCAATATAGACCAGCCCCAGGGAACGCAGCATGGCCTGATAAATCCAGCATTCTTCATTGTCCAGGGCGGCGCTTCCGACAGAGGCTATGGCAGTGGTGCGGTTGACGGTCTGTCCGGCGGCATTGGCTGCTGTAAACGAGGCGTCCCGCGTGGCCTTGACGCGCCTGGCAATGTTGTCAATGGCCCATTCCCAGGTGACTTCCTTCCACTCTTTTGCATAAGGCGCGCGATACATGGGATTGAGGAGCCGGTTTTCGTTTTCCACCAGCCCGGCCAGCGCAGCTCCTTTGGAGCACAACGCCGTCCGTCCCCTTTTTTACTGGTGTGCACAATGGCCCCGCATCCCACCGCGCAGTAACAGCAGATCGTGGTCGTTTCTTTGGCATACCTGGTCTTCAGCATCTGAGCATGGGCCTTGACCGGTGACAGATCAAAACCCATACCGCCACTGACAGCAAGGCCTGCCGCAGTAGCGCCGGTAATTTTGATAAAATCCCTTCGCGTTACATTCATAGAATTTCACTCCTTTCTGGGCTTTTCGGTTACGATAACTTACCAAGAAAAAATTCCAGACTTCACAAACCCTCCCACATCCTTCACCAACAAAAAAAACACCACATAATGTGTCTTAAAGGCATACATATCCACAATATATGGTGTTCGAAATAAGAGACTTCACAACCCCTTACAATTCGTCTTCGACGTCTACAGCATCATCATCGGCAATCTTGATGGAAGAATCAATCTTGATTTCATCGGAATCATCGCTGTCCCCATCGAAGTCATCTTCGAGCAGGTCATCTATAACTTCAGCATCTTCCTCAATACCCATGAATGCTTCTGTCAGGATCTCCTTAGATGACGCTGCTGGCTCATCAATGGCAATATCCACAGGCTCGGATTTGCTGGCTGTATAAAAATCCATAACCATATCGGCAATCTTTTCCGCATGCCCTCTGGGGGGATACATGTTTTTGGTTCTTAGTACTGCGATGACTTTTTCTCTCCCAGCAGCAACGGCATTGGAAACCGCTGCATCATCATAGCTTTCCTCGCAGAGAAGCGACAAGCTATCCTTGTCCAGTTCACCGAATTCGCGAATAATCAACCGGCTATTATCATGATTTTTTAAAATAGTGTATTGCTGTTTCATTCCCACACATCTCCCCTGACACGGCATTCCCGTGCTATCATAACTTCAAAAATTCAAAAAACAACATAACTCTTTGAAGCATATACTGTTTATCTGCCATATTCAAGACCAAACTGGTTCAATGGCCCGGCTCAAAAGTGGCAATCGGGCTGAATTCATCAAAACATCCCGTATCCGATTCACATATTTATCCATAGAGTATTTTAATCTTTACTCGGTCTATGGACCCGTCAGCGGCCTTGGGAAGCGTATCGACAAATTGGATATATCGGGGGTTTTTATAGCGGGCAATCCGGGAGGCCACGAATTCCATGAGCACCTCTTCCTTTATTGACCGGATTAGAAAGAAAAACGCAAAATACGACTGTTACAATTGCGCAGCGAATTCATACTTGACAGATGGTTCTGTTTTGAATCATATATAAAGAGACTATGCAATGGTTCTGTATTCAGGGCATTATTGACATCAAAATTATTGCTCCATTCTCATATAAAAATGGCATTAACCACTTTATTTGACTCATTATCATACAGATATTTTTGTAAGATAACAGAGCCTGCCCTTAACAATTTACGGTTTATTAGGGAGAAAGAAAAATGGTAAAAAAGCATTATTGCATGTTTTGGCTTTGTTGTCTGATGATTGCTGCTATTGCGGGCTGCGATTCCACAAATAGCGTTGAATCAGACAATATGCAACTGACCATTGCAGCCAATCCAACCACATTGTTTAATGGTGAATTCAGTTTTATTACAGCCAACCTGCAAATTGTTAATACCACACAAGCCACAACTGGAACTACTACCACAATAAACCCTGTTGTTGGCTATCCAGTCAGTTTTACGATCTCTCAAAACAAATCCGGCAGCACCCTTACGGTTGTCAACAATCTCACGGATCCCTCTGGAAACGCTACAGCCATATATAAATCCGGTCTCGCTTCAGGAATAGATATCGTCCAGGCCAGTCTTGATAATGGCAAATCAGCATCTGTATCAATTTTTGTGAATATGACACCTACACCTACACCTACAGCTACAGCTACACCTACACCTACACCTACAGCCACACCTACACCTACACCTACACCTTAATGGCTATTGATGAGAAAGGATTAAAACGCTTAAACTTGATTCTTTACTCATTAACTATTGGGGGTTTTTGGGTCTGGTTAGGAACAGCCATAAAACGAAAACTAAATCATTATTCAACCGTTTTTTATACAGGTCGATATCATCATGAGCTCTATGGATGAACATATTCTGAAAACAACAAAGGAAATTGTTGTCAAATTCATTGAAACCGGACGGATTTCTCCCAGCGGGTTTTCTGAATCTTTTAAATCCATTTATCATACCATTGACGAAACCGTAAAAGGGTCAACAGACGAAACCCGAAAAGAAGAGCTCCAAGATGATTGATACCTCCGAAAACATCTCCGGCAGCCAGGAAACTGATCTGGATTGGGAAAACCGAAGGCTTTGCAGTGACGACAGTTGTATCGGCGTTATCGGCGATGATGGCCGGTGCAGGGTTTGTGGACGTCTGGACCCGGAAGCCCCGGGGGACCCGGAACTACCCCCATGCAGGAACGCTGTTAAGGATGAGCCCCAGGAGCCACCTTCAGGAGAGCAAGTTCCTAAACCTCAGGACCCAGGATGGGAAGATCGAAAGCTCTGCAACGATGAAAGCTGTATCGGCACCATTGATACGAATGGCAGGTGTCGTGTCTGCGGCCTGACGGGATAAAGGCCGCGGATTTTCACTACTGGTTTCCATAACCGTTTTGTCCTCCGCAATCCGGGCACTGCCAGGTAATGCCGTTACAGGACATCCCCCAAAAATTTTTCTCCATGCAATTCTGGCAGATGGAGAATCCGCACCGGCATCTCCAGCAGAACGGCGGATGCTTGCCGCAGCAGGAGCAGGGAATTTCTTTTGCCATTTGGCGTTTTTCTTTATATGAAGACAGAATGGGTCGTTTATTCATCGGGTCTTTTCGGCCTGTCTGATCTATGATCCCCAGGCTCGCCTCAGTATGCTGAATGGTGTGGACTGTATTAGACTTGATTAATATAGGAGCACGATGATGTCAACCCATACCGAACCGGGTATCTCCCGAAAAGATGCATTTCTGCTGCTGACAACGCATCTGAAAAATGAAAAACTGGTATCCCACTGCCTGGCCACAGAAGCCATCATGCGGGAGCTGGCTCCAAGATTTGACCAAAACCCGGAAATGTGGGCCATTGCAGGACTTCTGCATGATATTGATTATGAAATCACCGATGGGGATCCTTCCCGGCATGGCCGGGAAGGCGCAGAACTTCTTCTGAATCATGGCGTATCTCCGGCCATTGCCGATTCCATTCAAAAACACAATGCGGAAGGACTTGGCCTTGAACGCACCTCGGTTTTTGACCATGCTCTGGCCTGCGCTGAAACCATTACCGGCATGATTGCAGCAACAGCCCTGGTGTATCCGGACAAAAAAATCGCCAGCGTCAAGCCGCAATCCGTTACCAAGCGCATGAAAACTCCGCATTTTGCCCGGTCTGTAAGCCGCGACATCATCATGGAATGTGAAATCATCGGCATTCCCCTTCCGGATTTTGTCGCCATGAGCCTGAAGGCCATGGCCGGCATCGCAGAGAGCATCGGACTATAAATATCACCCAGAGGCATCAGCTCACCCTGACGTCTTTTTTCAGCCATCAGACTTCTATGATTGGAAACCAGTATGCCCGCCAAACCCGTCCTATATCTGATTGACGCCACCGCCACCATTCACCGGGCCTATCATGCGATTCGGGGGCTGTCCACATCCTCAGGTCTTCCCACAAATGCCGTCTTTGGATTCACCCGAATGCTGATCAAACTCCTTCAGGACTGGTCCCCTGAATACATTGCCCTGTGTTTTGACAGCAAGGAGAAAACATTCAGACACGAAATGTACCCGGACTATAAAGCCACCCGACCGCCCATGCCGGAAGACATGCGGCTTCAGCTTCCCTATATTCGGGAAGTGTCAGAAGGCTTCCGGCTTCCAATCATCGAATTGCCTGGTTTTGAAGCCGATGATTTGATCGGTACCCTGGCTGCCCGAGCCGAGAAGGCGGGATTCTCGGTAGTCATGGTCACGGGTGACAAGGATTTTGTCCAGCTGGTGACAGAGACAGTTTCAATATGGGACCCCACAAACCTTGAGGAAGTTCGCAAGACAGGCCTTGAACCCTGTCAGATCATTGATGTAATGGGATTTTCCGGAGATACAAGCGACAATGTTCCCGGCGTGCCGGGAATCGGCCCCAAAACCGCACTGTCCCTGATTCAAACCTTTGGAAGCATGGCCCAGGTCTATGATAGAATTGATGAGGTTGCTTCCAAATCCGTTCGCCAGAAACTGTCCGACCATAAGGACCAGGCCTTTCTGAGCCGGTCCCTGGTAACCATTCAGATCGATGTTCCCCTGTCAATTCACCTGGAAGATTTCAAGGCAACCCCCCCGGACACGGCAGCGCTGGCAAAGCTGTTCAAGACTCTGGAATTCCGGCAGCTTCAGCAAGAGTATCCGGTTCCGGCCGATTTAACCCAGAAACACTACGCCGCCGTGATGACCCGTGAAGCGCTGAATCAACTGGTTTCAACCCTGTCCGGCGCAAAGATCCTTTCCCTAGATACCGAAACCACATCCGTAGACCCCATGAAGGCCGAACTGGTC
>JAPLJE010000111.1 GCA_026388755.1 Deltaproteobacteria bacterium
CTACCCCTTCAATGCCCGTCCCCACCAGCGGTGCCTGGCTGACTAAAAGCGGAACGGCTTGCCGCTGCATATTGGAACCCATCAGTGCGCGGTTGGCATCATCATTTTCCAGAAACGGAATCAGTGACGCAGAAACGCTGACCAGCTGGTTGGGTGAAACATCCATCAGCTCGATATTGTCGCGTTTGACCATCGTAAATTCACCGGCAACCCGAGAGTTGATTTCTGTCTCGGTAAAACTCCCGTTTTCGTCAACGGTCGCATTGGCCTGAGCAATGGCATGAGACTTTTCATCAAAGGCGCTCAAAAACTGTACTTCACCGGTAACCGCGGCATTTGACACCACCCGGTATGGGGTTTCGATAAATCCATACTCATTCACCTGGGCATACGTGCTTAGCGAGACGATCAGCCCAATATTGGGACCCTCGGGTGTTTCAATCGGGCAAATACGGCCATAATGAGAGGGATGAACATCGCGAACCTCGAATACGGCACGCTCCCGGGTAAGCCCGCCAGGGCCCAGTGCACTGAGGCGACGTTTATGCGTTGTTTCAGAGAGCGGATTTGTTTGATCCATGAACTGACTGAGCTGACTGGTTCCAAAAAATTCCTTGACCACGGCGGACACGGGTTTGGGATTCACCAAATCGTGCGGCATCAGGGCGTCAACCTCCTGAAGGCTCATTCTCTCCTTGATGGCCCGCTCCATACGAACCAGTCCGATTCGGTACTGGTTCTCCAGCAATTCGCCCACCGCCCGCACCCGGCGATTGCCGAGATGGTCAATATCATCCACAACTCCCTGAGTATCCCGCAGTCTGATAAGGGTTTTAGCAGTTAACAGAATGTCTTCTTTACGCAGAATCCGCAAGTCGATATTGCTGTCTATTCCCAGGCTCTGATTGATTTTAAGTCTGCCCACACCGGAAAGATCATAAAAGGCGGATTTAAAAAAGAGGTGATCCACAAAATCCTGGGCAACTTCGGGCGTTGCAGGGTTTCCCGGCCTGAGCCGGCGATAGATTTCAAGAAGGGCTTCTTTTTTAGACTGCACCTTGTCCAGAATCAGCGTCTTTCGTATCGAATCGCTGATGGTTGTTCCATCGATGAACAGGATTTCAAACTCCGTAATACCTGCTTTATTTAATCGATTCAGCAAGTCCTCGCTGACAATTTCATTGGACTTTGCAACCACCTCGCGGGTAACCGGATGCAGAATGGAAGAGGCGACAATTTTGTCATGAAGCTCTTCAAGAGTAATCGGAATGGCATCCAGCTTATCGGCTTTCATCCGCTTCAGTATCCGCTGGGTAAAGACCCTTCCTTTTTTGACAACGACTTCTCCGGTCTTTGGGTCGATCACATCCTGACTTGCCCGATGACCTTTCAAAAACTCTTCGTTAAATGCTTTAAAATAGCGATTGACCGAAAGATCTCTTGTCACAATGACTTTTTCAGATTCATAAAAATATGACAAAAGGTCTTCAGGGGTATAGCCGAAGGCCTTGAAAAGCAATGTAACCGGAAATTTTCTGCGACGGTCAATCCGGATATAAACGATATCCTTGGGGTCAATTTCCATATCAATCCAGGAACCCCGAACCGGAATAATCCGTGAGGTGTAAATCACCTTGCCGCTGGTATGGGTTTTTCCTTTGTCGTGGTCGAAAAATACGCCGGAAGACCGATGCAGCTGGCTGACCACAACCCTCTCGGTACCATTGATGATAAAAGTCCCTTTTTCCGTCATCAAAGGAATGGTTCCGAAATAAATTTCCTGTTCCTTGATATCCCGGATATTGGATGAACCGGTATCCTTATCCGTATCGTAAACAACCAGGCGGACCGTAATTCTCACAGGGATTTCATAACTCATACCCCGGTGAATGCATTCTTCAACGCCGTGTTTGATCTCTGCAAAACGATAATCAACGAACTCAAGAGAGGCACTCCCCGTAAAGTCCTTAATCGGAAATACCGAATTGAAAACTGTCTGCAACCCGACATCTTTGCGTTTGTCTGCCGGGACATCCATTTGCAAAAATCGCCTGAAAGACTCCCGTTGCATACCAATAAGATCGGGAATTTCAACGATTTTACTAATCTTGCCAAAGTTTTTTCTGATACGCTTCGATGCCAAAGGCCGTTCCGTCATGGCAGCTCCAAATTAAAGGTTTCGAAAAAGCGGAAATGGGATTTAAGGCCTGAGTCCTTTCATCCCATCTCCGTTTGTAATCCCTGATAACTTGCCTTATGCTATTTTATTTCAACCTGGCCGCCAGCTTCTTCGATTACGGCTTTGATTTTTTCAGCCTCGTCCTTGGAAACCCCTTCTTTGATGGGTTTTGGCACCCCATCAACCAAATCCTTGGCCTCTTTCAATCCCAGACCGGTTAACGCTCTGACTTCTTTGATGACTTGGATTTTTTTATCTCCAAAGCCGGTAAGTATTGCCGTAAATTCGGTTTGTTCCTCAGCAGGCGCTGCCACAGCGGCGCTGGCAGCCGCAACCATCGCAACAGGGGCTGCCGCGGAAACCCCAAATTTTTCTTCCATTTCCTTAACCAGTTCTGAAAGATCCAGAACTCAGCCATCGTTCGTATCCTCCAGTTTACACATCAACATCAAACAACTTATTCTGTAATCGCCTGTTCTTTTTGATCTTTCAAGGCAGTCAATACATATAGGAATTTTTGGGGAATATTATTCAACGCTCGCACCATCGCGGTCGGTACACCAACCATGACAGACAGCAACTGTCCCAACAATACTTCGCGGGAAGGCAGCATCGAAAGAGCAAGAATAGCGTCTGCATTCAACACCTTGCCCTGCAGAACGCCTGCTTTGATAATAAACTTTTCATTTTCCTTTGCAAAAGCGCTTAAGACTTTTGCAGGAGCCACAGGGTCATCAAAGCTGTACGCAACCGCAGTGGCTTCTTTTAATTTATCTTTGATCAATGCAACCGTGTTGTTTTCTGAAGCACGTGCAAGCAAAGAGTTTTTAACGACGCGATATTCAACCTTGGCTTCTCTGAGCTGTCTGCGCAAAGAACTCATCGTTGCCACATCGAGACCATTAAAATTTGTCAGAATAACGATCTTGGATCTTGCAAATTTCTCCTCAAGATCCTCAACGATCTGCTTTTTTTTCTCTAATTTCACAGATTTATTACACCTCCTTTCTTCAGCTGTTATCATCCCGGAGGTAATTACGATTTGAGGTTTTATGGACCGGATTGAAAAGACTAAACCATCTGTCCGCTATTTTCAATTCGTTAAACCCATCTCGGTAGGCCAGCAATGCCGATTAAACACCAAATGTGTGCACCTACGGTCTTTGACAGGATAATGACTCGCACCGGATTTATGTTAAATCTTGTGCGAGTTTGAAAAGAACATGTCCGCTGTACAGAGGCAGACCCGTTCCCTTGCCAATCAAAATTGTGTTTCTCTGACCCGCGTTCATAATTTTGCGGAATTCCGTTTACGGCAGGATCAACTATCGGATCATATCCTTCAATGATGCAGTATCCACCTTGACGCCTGGCCCCATGGTTGTTGAAATAGCCAATCCCTTCAGATAGGTGCCCTTGCTTGTGGAAGGCTTTATGCGGATAATGGTTTCAAGAAAGGCCGTAACATTCTGGACAAGCTTTTCGACTCCGAAGGATACTTTTCCAACCGGAACATGAACAATTCCAGCCTTCTCAACTCGAAAATCAATTTTTCCGGCCTTAAGCTCATTGACTGCTCTTGCCACATCAAAGGTCACGGTTCCTGTTTTGGCATTGGGCATCAGCCCTCTGGGGCCTAATATTTTTCCGATTTTACCAACCGTGCCCATCATATCCGGAGTTGCCACAGCCTTATCGAAACCTGTCCAGCCTTCCTTAATCTTTTCTATCAATTCGTCATTTCCGGCAAAATCCGCACCTGCCTCAAGCGCTTCTTTTTCCTTTTCGCCTTTGGCAAACACAAGAATCTTCACTTCCTTGCCCAACCCATTGGGCAAAACGACTGTTCCTCGAACCATTTGATCTGCATGTCTGGGATCGACACCCAGACGAACGGCCACATCAACCGTTTCATCAAATTTGACAAAAGATGATTCAAGAGCCACCTGGACTGCTTCGGCCAAGGCATGCCGTTTCGTTATGTCAATTTTCTTCTGTGATTCTAAGTATTTTTTCCCCCGCTTCGGCATAATCCCTTTAACTCCTTTTTACTTTAGCCAACTTCAATCCCCATACTTCTGGCTGTACCCATGATAATTTTACATGCTGCATCCAGATCATTCGCGTTTAAATCAACCATTTTCAGCCTGGCGATTTCTGTAATCTGATCCATTGTCAGTTTAGCGACCTTGTCACGTTTGGGGTCGCCAGCGCCTTTGGCAATTTTGGCTGCTTTCTTTAGTAGAACAGATGCAGGAGGCGTCTTTGTGATAAATGTGAAGGATCTGTCCTGGTACACCGTGATGACAGCCGGTATGATCATGCCTTCGTCATTGGCGGTCCTGGCATTAAACGCCTTACAGAATTCCATAATATTGACCCCGTGCTGGCCCAATGCCGGACCGATTGGGGGTGAAGGATTGGCTTTTCCAGCCGTAACCTGCAACTTGATCTGTGCAATCACCTTTTTGGCCATTGTATTTCAATACTCCTGATATTATAACTTGATGACTTGGACAAATTCCAATTCAACCGGCGTTGCTCTCCCAAAAATACTTACCAGAACCCTGATTTTCCCTTTTTCCGGGTTAACTTCATCAACCGTTCCGTTAAAATTTGAAAAAGGCCCGTCTACGACGCGAATTTCATCGCCGGGTTCAAAATAGAATTTGGGTTTGGGTTTCTGTTTCCCAGCCTCCATACGGTTCAATATCTGGGCAGCTTCTTCATCTGAAAGCGGCGTTGGTTTTTCTTTTCCTCCCAGAAATCCCGTTACCTTTGCCGTATCATTGACAATATGCCACGTTTCATCGTCCAACTCCACTCTGACCAGAATATAGCCGGGATAAAATTTGCGGGAGGATTCCTTCCGTTTTCCTTTAACCAGTTCCACAACCTGTTCAGTTGGCACAAGCACTTCACCGAATTTCTCCGGGTGTGGAGAAGTCGCTATGCGTTCATCCAATGCCAGCTTGACTTTGTTTTCAAATCCAGAATAAACATGGACTATATACCATTTAAGAGACACTTGCTTTTCTCCTAGCTCAGTACAGCTTTGATCAGGCTGGACAATCCAACATCCACGATGCCTAAAAAAAATGACACCAGCAGCACCAGCATGATAACCACAATGGTAGAGCCCATTGCCTGTTTTCGGGAAGGCCAGGCAACTTTTTTTAATTCAACCTTGACTTCTCTGAGAAATTGCAGTGCCTGGTCAACATATTTATTGTTGATTTTCAACATGGCACTGCCGGCAATAGATTTTTTTATGGGAGCGATTTTCTGCTGATTCTCTTTTACGATTCCGGCAGTTGATTGATTTGTGAGGCTCAAACTGGCTGTTTCAGATTCGGATTCAGCGGATGCATTTTCATCACTCTTGTTTTTCTTTTTCAGGCCTGTTTCTTTTTTTTTGAGTAACCGTCCCATTGTTCTCCTAAAAAAAGTGAAAGCTCAAAGTGGACGCTGTCAGCCGGTATCCACCACTGACCTTCTTTGAGCTTTACTCATCAAATGATGTGGCAGGCCAGGAGGGATTCGAACCCCCAGCACTCGGATTTGGAGTCCGACGCTCTACCGTTAGAGCTACTGGCCTGTTTAATCCTTTCACAAAGATAATCCATTGAAAATTGCCACTCAATGGATTCCGAGACCACGGCTATTTGGTTTCTTTGTGTGAAATATGTTTTTTGCAGAACCGGCAGTATTTGCTGAATTCCAGCTTGTCCGGCGTTGTCCGCTTATTTTTGGTTGTGGTGTAGTTTCTTCTTTTGCATTCTGTACATGCAAGGGTAATAATCACTCTCACGAGAAAGCTCCTTATGTTATTCCAGAATTTCGCTGACGACGCCTGCGCCTACGGTTCGGCCACCTTCACGAATCGCAAACCGAAGCTCTTTTTCCATGGCAATCGGAGTGATCAGATCTGCCGTTATCGCCACATTGTCTCCGGGCATCACCATCTC
>JAPLJE010000397.1 GCA_026388755.1 Deltaproteobacteria bacterium
AAAGATATTAATATAGAACGAGCCAAATCGGCTTACGAACGCGCAAAGGCCCGTCTTGAAGCCAAGCCGAAAGAAGATATGGATTTTGTCAGGGCAAAAGCGGCTTTAGACAGGGCGCTAAATCGGTTAAAACTGGCTGAAACCCGAAAATAACACGATTCTTACGTGTTCATGTAACAAAAAGAGCAGGCCATCTTTAGATGGCCTGCTCTTTTTGTTCTCGAAATGATTAATTCGCCATCACTTACGGATTCCAAGATGAAGACGTATGTATACGAATCTCTAAGACCTTGAAAAAATGAAATTGAGTCAATAATGATTTCAGTGACGTCAATGTTGGTGAAAGGATAAGAAATGGAAACGTATTCACGCAACCTGGCGTTTATTGTTCTGGCTGCAGGCCTTGGAAAACGGATGAAATCTAACAAGGCCAAGGTGCTTCACGAGGTTCTTGGAAAACCTATGGTTCACTATGTTCTGGAAACCGCCATTCAGTTTACAAACAGAAATGTTTATGTCATTGTTGGTTATCAGTCTGAAATCGTTCGGTCATCTATTGAAAAAGAATTTGATGTTCATTATGTTTATCAGGAAAAACAGTTGGGTACTGGTCATGCCGTTTCGTGCGCCCTGCCTTATCTGGAGTCACAAATTCAGCAAATTGTCATTTTATGCGGGGATACCCCGCTTATCTCGCAATCTACGATAGCATTACTAATCCACACTCATCGGAATTTAAAAAATGACTTAACTGTTCTTGCAGTCAACATGGAAAAACCAACTGGATATGGTCGAATTTTGATAAAAGAGAATCAACGGGTTGCGGGGATAGTGGAAGAAGCCGATGCGACAGACTTTCAGCGAAAAATTAAAATTGTAAATACCGGTATTTATTGTGTTGATAGAACGTTTCTATCGGATGCAATAGAATCTCTGACGAATCACAATGCCCAGCAGGAATTGTATTTGACGGATATTGTCGAAATCGGTTTTCGGAAAGATAAAGCAATTACCGCGGTAATCGGTGAAGATTCCACCGAGATGATGGGTGTGAACAGCCAGGATGATTTGCAAATTGCGGAAAGGCAGATGCGATTGAGGCTATCAAAAAATCTTGACTTTCGTAACTCTCCATGAGTATATGAATTATGAGGTGGAATGGTGGAAAATGAAATGCTGCTAATGCGGCAATTTGAAGAAATAGAGCAGAAGGTAGAACGCTTGATCGCGATCTGTAGTTCACTTGAGGTCAAAAACATACAACTCAGAAATACCATATCAGGTCTGGAAACAGAACTTCGATTAAAGACTGAGGCATTAGAAAATTTATCTGAAGAAAGAACCATGATCCGATCGAAAATTGATACGTTATTAGTGAAGCTGGAAAATATTGCAGAAATGGATTCGAATTCATCACGGTAAAAAGGCAGAGAAAGGCAAATAATTTTCCTTGGAAGATTATCTTACTATCACTCTTTTTGGCCAAACCTATACTTTCAAATTCGAGTCAGATAACCTGAGCGGAACAGAGATTGTGGATACGTTGCTCAGTGAAGTCAAAAAAGTGGAGTCCCAGTATCAACAATCAATTCATGTTAATAAATTTGTCATATTGATATTAGCTGCTCTCAACATTAGCCTTGAGAAAATTGCATTAAAAAACAATTATCAGCATCAGTTGTCAAATCTTAGTGACAGGTCAACAGAATTGATCCATCGACTGGATGAATGTATCGTTCCACTTTCTGATTCGACATCAATTGAAACCGTGTAGGTGTTTTATACCTGTTCCATGGAATCGTTCCAACTGGCGGATGACTTACAATTACGTATCATATACGATGGTAACGGCTTAAGTGTAATACCCCTGCCGTGTTCGTTATTGGAAGATGATCTTTGTCCCAACATATAATACTCAGGGGCCTTTACTGATTTTGGTGAGCATGTTCTGCTTGTACAGAAAAGCCTAAAAAAATCACAGGGATCCCCAAATATCCACGTTTGGCTCAAAGGCCTTACAAAACGGCACAGTGGTGGGGGTTTTACATATTTTCGCCCAGTATGTCATACCGTTATTCTGGTTGCCTCTGCAATTGCTTTGCTGCCTCTCTTCAACTCTTCATTTCCCTTTTAGGGATTTCCCACTTTTCCCCAGCATCCGTATTTCATATTTATTTCTCAGATATTTTTATTAGAAAAGGCTGTTTTACTGTAATTCATTGAGATAAAAACAACTGTCTTTCTAATGAAAACTGATATATGAGCGTATCAAAACGGATTAAATTGAAAAACGACACTTGATAACCTGTTTTAATACCAAGAGCTTGCCATTTTCCGGGAGGTCTCTTTAGGAGATAATGAATGAATGAATATAGTATATTTGTAAGTGTTGCCTGCTTTGTTGCCGGGTTTATTGCTGCTACTTGGCTGAAGATCAAAAGCCTCAAGGATAAAATCATCCGTGCAGAAGAAGATGCCAGGCGTATATTGGAAGACGCCAGACATCGCTCAGAAACGCTGACAAAAGAGGCCCAGTTGGAGGCAAAAGATGTAATTTTTAAAATGAAGAGTGATTTTGATTTAGAGACAAAAGAAACTCGGGCTGAAGTGAAGAAAAAAGAGAGATGGCTGATACAAAAAGAGGAGAATGTTGACCGTAAAATTGAACAGTCAGAACGTCGGGAGATAGAAATTGCGAAAAAAGAAAAATCTCTGAATGACCGGGAAGAACTGATTGAAAAAAGAGATATTGAATACAAAGGGTTAATAGAAGAACAAAAACGACAGTTGGAAAAGATATCATGTATGTCTTCTGAACAGGCAAAGGAATTGTTGATTCGCGCCATGGAAAATGAGGCTCGGTACGAGGGTGCAAAACTCATTAAACGAATTGAAGCTGAAACTGTTGAAGAAGCTGAAAAAAAAGCTAAAAAAATTATATCAACAGCGATTCAGCGGTTTTCCGGCGAGTTTGTATCTGAAAGAACGGTCTCGGTTGTTCCGCTTCCCGGGGACGAAATGAAGGGGCGAATTATCGGCAGAGAAGGCCGCAATATCCGAGCGCTTGAGGCTGCCACAGGTATCGATCTGATTATAGATGATACGCCTGAGGCGGTGATTCTGTCTGGATTTAATCCGGTTCGGCGTGAAGTTGCGCGGCTATCGTTGCTCAGGTTGATATCCGATGGAAGAATTCACCCAGCACGAATTGAAGATGTCGTTAAAAAAGTATCGATGGAAGTGGATGTAACCATCAAGGAAGCAGGGGAGCAGGCAGCTTTTGATCTTGGGGTGCATGGGATTCATCCGGATTTGATCAAACACATTGGGAGTCTGAAATTTAGAACCAGTTATGCCCAGAATGTTCTGCAGCATTCTGTAGAAGTTGGCTTTCTTTGCGGTATCATGGCTTCGGAGTTGGGATTAAATTCCAAACTGGCTCGAAGGATGGGTTTGCTTCATGATTTGGGGAAAGCCATTGACCATGAAGTTGAAGGGCCGCATGCTCTGATCGGATCAAAGCTGGCGAAAAAATACGGTGAGTCTCCCAAGGTCGTACATGCTATTGCCGCGCACCACGAGGATGTACCACCTAACACGGTTTATGCATTTTTAGTACAGGCTGCGGACGGGCTTTCCGGTGCTAGACCAGGTGCTCGGAAAGAACTTCTGGAGAACTATGTAAAACGTCTTGAAGAGCTTGAAAATATTGCTAATTCATTTCGTGGCGTCTCAAACTCATATGCGATACAGGCTGGCAGGGAATTGCGTGTAATCGTTGAGAGTGAGGTGATCACCGATGAAGAAGCAACGCTATTAAGCAGAGATATTGTCAAAAAAATTGAGGAAATGCTGACATTCCCGGGCCAGATCAAAGTCATGGTGATTCGTGAAACCCGGGCAGTTGAATATGCGAATAAATAGCGTTCCCCCCGGCCTGCGGGGCCGGGACCAAACCTATAAGTAACAATACCTTTATAGGCAATTTTGTTGTATTATTCGCCAACAACGGTGATGCGAAGTATGCCGGATAGTCAATGGTGTCTTCTGCATATATG
>JAPLJE010000158.1 GCA_026388755.1 Deltaproteobacteria bacterium
ATCTGCCGCCGGCCTCGAACTGGATCATGCCGTATTTGGCCGGCGGATCCACGGATACAGCCAGAAGGTCGCTGGTAAAGGTTTTGACAATGGCCGGAAGTTCCGAAAATTCATAATCTTCCTGGGTATGGGAGGCATTGCAGGCCGGATTGACGCAGATATCCATCTTGGGAAACTGCGGGGTTCCGCAAGCCTGGCATTTTCCGCCCACCAGCCCCAGAATCATCTTGTTTTTTCGCCACAGCGTGGTCATGGCCGTCTGGTTCGGGGCTTCGGCCCGGATTCCCGTTTCCGTCTGAATCAGATTTCTGAATTTCAGGAACTTCGGATAATTGTCGATGGTTTTCTTATTGGAGAGAGCCCCTTTGACCCCGCCTCTTTGGGATAGACGGGTAATGTTGTCGGTTACCACAAAATACAGGGCATCGCATCCCTGCCCGAAACCGGCTGCCAGAATCCGGTCTCCGGGTTTGGCGCTTTCAAGGGCTGCCGTCAGCATGAGCAGGCTGTGGGCGGCTCCGGTCTCCCCGCAGACCTCATGCAGGGTATCGCCAAGTTTATCCAGGGATGCGACCAGAATTTTGGCGATGTTGCGGTGCTCGGCTTTGAACGCACAGGGAAAGACAAGCCGGTCCACATCGGATATCGTAATACCGAGCTGCTTCATCAGACCGTTGACAGCTTCCGGAATGATCTTAGAATAGCCTTCGTCTCTGGCCCAACGTTCTTCCCATACGTAATCGAAGGCATGGCCGGCGCCCCGGTAATGATCCACAAAATCGCAAGACACGGAATAAGAGCCCTTGAACTCGGCAATGACGTCCCTGTCGCCGACGGCAAGGGCTGCGGCCCCGTCCCCGAACCACATTTCATAAAAATAGGCGGCCCGGGTTTCCCGGCGATCCGAGGCGGTAACCAGAATATGATGTTTGCCGCCGCCACTGACCGATTCCATCGCGGTAATCAGCGCGCTGGTTCCTGCTTTTTGCGAGGCTGTCATATCGAGGGTCATGAGGTTTTTGGGAAGATTCAGGGCTGCAGCCACGATACCGGCATTCTGCCGGTCGCTGAAAGGCAAGGTGGTGGAGGCCAGATAAACGGCATCCAGAGCATTTTTGTCCTGTCCTTTCAGGCAATCCCGGCAAGCTTCCACCGCCATGGTGACGGCGTCTTCATCCCAGTTGCACATGGAACGCTCTCCCTGAGCCACCATGGCAATGGCCGGAGCAAACCAGCCCATGGCCTGATATATGGACATTCGATCCAGCCGAAGACGCGGAATATAAGCGCCGAAAGATGTAATTCCGATCATATTTCCCCCATTCGAATTAGCGGGTTTTCTCCCGTTATCTCATCGCAAAGAGTTTTTCGATCAATTGCGATTTCATGATATCGCCTTCGATCTTGAGCTTTCCTGAAGTATAGGCCTGCATGGGTTTGAGTTTTCCGTTCATCATGTCCAGAAAATCTCCATCGGCGATTTTCAGGATGCAGGATGGCTTGTCGTGCCGTCCCAAAGCGACCGTACAGGACTGATTCTGAATGGCGCAGGACCAGTCCCCGCCATTTGCCCCGGAAATGATATACTGAAACACCACATTGACGCCGGATGCAGCATCGGGTTTGAACGCACCCGGCATGGCTTTAAACACGGCCGAAGCGGTTTCAAACCCTTTGGCAGTCTCTTTTTGAGCGGATTTCGGGGTAATGGCTTTCTGCGGCGTCAGTAGCGCTGAGCAGGCATCTCCGACCTGATCGTTGAGCTGGCGGTATTCTTTTCCGTTTTCAAGCGTGGATATGGCATCAATATTGGCAATAATGTCTTCCACGGTCGGAAAGGTTTTGGCGTTTCCCAGGGTCAGTCCGGGACCAGTTACCACCGCTGCCCGGTTAAAAAAGCCCATGCCGGCATTGTATACGAACCCGCTGACCGGACACTGTTCCGAACACAGGTAAAGGGCCATCGGAGCCACGAATTCGGGTTTCATCTTCTGAAACAGCTCCGGCGGAGTGACATCCTCGGTCAGCCGGGAGGCAGCCAGCGGGGCGATGGTATTGACCTTTATATTGTATTTTTCCCCTTCCAGCTTCAGGGTATTCATCAGGCCCACCAGACCCATTTTGGCTGCGGCATAATTGGTCTGGCCAAAATTACCATAAAGCCCGGCGGCGGATGTGGTCATAAGGATCCGGCCATAGCCAATGCATCCAGAGCGGTTTGAATGATTGCCTTGCCGCCTCCGGGCGTGGCCACGTTATCATAGTTGGCAATAGCTTCCGCGCCAATGGCCTGGATTTCCCGAACCACCTGATCTGCCGGCGCGGATGAGCCCTGGCCCGAACCATCCCGGGCGCTGCCCAGATCATTGACCACCACTTTTGCCCCGCGCCTGGCCAGTTCCAGGGCATAGACCCGGCCCAGACCAGCCCCCGCGCCGGTAATGACCGCAACCCGGCCTTCAAATCGGATGCTTTCCTCCGGCACATCCCCATATTCAAACACCCCGTTATCCATGACCACCGCCTCGGTCCGGGCATTTATGGTCCGCCAAACGGCCTTTCCCTCACCGGTTTTCCAGATCAGGGTTTGAATGGGAACTCCGGGATAAAGGGTCTTGGTAAACCGGCAGTCCATGCGCCGGACTTTTTCAGGCGCTCCCGGAACCAGACTTTGAATCAAGGCCCGGCACGCATACCCGTGGGTGCATAGTCCGTGCATGATGGGCTTTTCAAACCCGGCCATTTTAGCAAAATCCGGGTTCACATGAAGGTCGAAAATATCGCCGGAAAGACGGTAAATGAGGGGTTGGCTTGCAGAGGGATGGGCATCCACGATAAAATCCGGTGCCCGGTTCGGAAACACGACTGCTTCCTTTGGCGCGTTTTCGCCCCCGAATCCGCCGTCAAGCCGCGAAAATATGGTCATAATGCTGGTAAAAAGCTTCTGGCCATCGGAATGATATGTATCGCTTTCCGCAACAACAAGGGCGCCTTTTTCAGCGCCCTTGTCATAGTAGTGGATGATTTTTCCCTGGGTGGTCAGCTTGCCTTCTGTGGGAATGGGTCGATGAAAGATCAGGCGCTGCTCCCCATGAAGGATTCCGGCCAGATTGACATTGGAGGTGGCGCCAATATGGGCCAGGAAATCAAAAATGGCCGCAATGGAGAAACTTGGCAATACTTTCAGTTGTTTTTCATAACAGTACTCCAGCTCTGAAGAGCCGGACCCCACCCCAAGGGCATACAAAACCACGTCTTTCCAAGTATAATCCTTGCTGACAGGGCCAATGGGTTTTCCCACTGCCTCCAGATTTAACGCCATTTTTACCCTCCTTTATGTGCAAGTCCAAAAATATCTTAAATATCAAATGGTCATGCCGGTGCAGCCAATATTTCCGTTTATATGAAAATGATATATTTTCATCCTTCTTTGTGCCCGGGCATGGCTGTTATTTGGAGAATGCAGGAACAAGAATGAACTTCAGGGTTTCTTTGATCACAGCCAGATACTGATTTCGTTCAACATCCAGCATGGGCCGGAAAAAATTTTCTCCGGAAATAAAATTCAGCACGGAATTCCACACGGCCAGAATCCTGGTTTTCGCCTGAACCGAGATGTGCTGTTTATTCTCTGCCAGGCCCATGGCCACGGCAATGATGGAAACGTATTCCGCCATCTTAACGTGAAGGGTCACACCCTGCCGGTCCTTGTTGAAATACCCGAACAGAATCAGGTTCGACACCTCCGGGTGCGTAAAGAGATAATCACACATCACATCAATGGCGATCTCAAGGCGGATGGAAACGGATTTTCCCTTGACCTTTCGTTCAACTTCCAGAAATTGGGCTCGGATTTCATCGGTAATATCCATGATGACCGCGTCGTAGAGATCCTGTTTTTCGCCCCAGTGGTAGTACAGCGTGGAGATATCAATCCCCACATCCTTGGCAATCATACGGGTGGTGGTTGCGCCATACCCATATTCCCCGAATTTTCTTCGGGCCGACGCCAGAATTCGAGCTTTCATGGAAGCCGGATCCTGTCGCGCTTTTTCAAGACGCGATGGCATATCCACCTCCTTTCCCCCCAGAAAATATGCCCAACATAATTATCCCAACATATGTTTCCATCATTTGATGGACTAATATGAAAAATTCACTCTTCTGTCAAGCATAAACAAGAAGTCTATCAAGTTAGGACTGTCTCACATCCTTGCTCATCCATACGACCCTGCCAACGCAGAGCCGATGCCAATCCAAAAGGGAGATGTCCGGCGGATAGCTGGAATTGTCGCTGATCAGGACAAACCCCTTCCCTTTTTCCCAACGTCGGACTCTTTTGACGGCTGCCATATCGATTCCACCGTCCGGAACATTCACAACAAATATCCTGCCATCAATCTGTTCCTTATCGGACTGGTCCACGACCACGATGGCGCCCTGGGGAATGGTTGGGGCCATTGAGTCTCCGCCGACCTTCAACGCGGAAAGGTTATGCCTGGCGCTTCCCTGAATCTCCGGTTTATAAATGACGACCATCGAAGCAGGCGGTTCATACGGATCAAAAGCCATGCCATTTACACCTGCAGCCAGTTTGCCGGATGCATACAGGGGAATACCCCGGTAATCATCGATACTGCCATTTAAAAAAAATTTTTCGGCTTGAGAATTGACCTGAATGATCAGGTTATGTTCCGACTCGGGTTCTACGGCTTTTACCTGGATGGATTTGCCTGCCTCCAACATGTCTTCCAGCGTATGGAAGCCGCAGGCTCTGGCAATGGCAGCTTGTGTTCGGGCAGAAGCCTTGTTCGTCCCTGCCATGATCTGGCTGATAAAGGCCTCTGTCACGCCGGCCTGCACGGCAATATTACGTTGAACACCATAGCCCTTTGATAAAGCATAATCATTCAGGGCCTGCCAGAAATATTCATAAAGTTTGATTGGAGATTCCATATCTTTTTTTTAACAAGTTATCGTGAAAATGCCAATAAAAATAAATTAATATTTTATTAATTTTATCTTGACTTAATATTAAGTCTTAATTTATTATAACACCATAATGACAAACCCACTCCATCGCAATCAATGAACCCGAGAAAAACGATAACACCCCAAAAAACAGGAGGCATCATAAAATGAACCAACAGATAATATCAGCCATTGGCTTCGCCACTTCCCTTTACGTCCTCATATTTTTGGGAATGTTTATATAACGTGATGTCCCTCTTCATATCGCTGACCGTAAGAATGTGTGTAAGGATAGCTCGATTCTAACGGCATTTCAGTCGTGGAACTGATAGCGGCATTCCCATTTCCGACAATAGCCCCTGTCGTAGCTGTTTGTGATCCACCGCCATAAGAACTGCCGCCAGTATTGTTCCAGAAAGGCTCCGAAATCGTCTGATGCTCCTCTGCTTCTGGCTGAGGCCTGGGGCACTCCCGTCCGCTGCGGATTACCAATCTGCCATCAGATAAGGTAACCCAGCAATCCCCTTGGCTTAACTGCTCGGGATGCTCATAATCAAAAGCTGAAGCCGTATCAATAACAGCCTCTGACAAAAGGGTTTCCCCCAAAACAATAAGTGGAATAAGTGTCAATATTTTATTCATTCCAAACCCACTTTCAAAAAAATACCCCCCAACCACCCTATCGACTTATTTTTTATTTTGAAGTTGCTGAAAACTACATCATAAATCAATCTGGATTTTCCGATAGAGAAATCTTCGATCAAATATCAAAGTGGTTTTAAAAAGCGGTACTGTCGACATCAGCGTTCTCCTTATCCAGCAGGAGCTTAACCGCCTGGCGATGAAGCACTGGCGCAATGGCAATGCGTGTAGATTTTACATCCGAATTAACGTAAAATGGCAAAGAAATTATTTTATGATTCGATAAATACGTAGTATGATAAAAAAATGTTGTCAATAAATCATTTTGGATACTGAATGGAAACGCCTGCATTTCATCGGAACACCCCCGCGGGGGAAAATTCATCAATGGGTTTGTAAAATGGGCATGATGCGTTAGAAGGAGGTTACAATGTCTCACTGGTATCTCAGTTACGACGGCAATCAGATGGGTCCGATTGAAACCGAACAGGCAATTCAGCAGGTTCAAAGGAATTCAAACGGTTATGCGTGGCGGGAAGGGTTTGCTTCGTGGGTACTGATGTCGCAGGTTCCCGAGCTACAGGCCTCGGCGATGACCGCGATGAACCCGCCGCCTTTTGGCGACAGAAGCCAGGCTGATGAAATCGACTACAAAATCCTTGGCTCTGAAATGCAGTTTGTTGAAATTGAGCTGGACCCCGGAGAAAGCGCCGTGGCTGAAGCAGGGGCCATGATGTACAAGGACGGCACGGTTCAGATGGAAACAATTTTTGGGGACGGTTCTGTCTCCAGCATGAGCGGAACTTTCATGGACAAGCTTATGGGCGCCGGAAAACGCCTTTTGACCGGCGAGAGTCTGTTTATGACGGTTTTTACCCATACCGGAAGCGGGAAGGCTCACGTCGCTTTTGGCGCGCCATACCCCGGAAACATCAAGATAGCGCTCTTTGGTGGTGAGGGATTCTTTTTTGCAGTGCTTCAGGGGCCGGGAAAAATCTGGCTTCAATCACTTCCCTTCTCGAGACTGGCCGGAAGAATACTGCGGGCCGCGCCCCAGCACGGTGGCAGCTCCGAAGAAGGCTCTGTGCTGGGAACCCTGGGAAACCTGATCGGAGGCGACCGATAATCGATCATGGAGAGAGAAAAACGCATAGAATCCCGAATTCCTACTGTTGAAGGCGAAAAAGGCTTTTCCTTGAAGACAGATGATATTCAAAGCTCCGATGTTGATCAGGCGCTTTCCGGCCTGAGACAGGATATCGATGCCATAGACTCACGGATCGTCTCCCTGCTCGCTGACCGGCAGCAAGTCGTCGGCCAAGTGGCGGCGCTTAAAAAATCCCACAACCTTCAGGTGTATCATCCGGCACGCGAGGAAGATCTGATTTCCAGACGCCGGCAGCAGGCAAAGAATATCGGGCTGAACCCAGATTTCATCGAGGAAATTTACCGTACCATCATTCGCCGGTCCCGCGTTGTGCAAACCGGCAGCATGGCCTTAAAATCCGTTCGCTCCGATGGGGTTGTCCTGCTTGTGGGCGGAAAAGGCGGCATGGGCCGCTATTTTCAGGAATGTTTTCGCCGGGCCGGATATCAGGTCCGCATCCTGGACAAGGAGAACTGGCCGGACGCGGCCCGATTGTGCGATGGAATAGACCTTGCAGTGGTCGGTGTTCCCATTGATGTTTCCTGCGAGGTCATTCAAAACATCGGCCCCTTTATGCCGGCAAAAGCCGTTCTTTGCGATATCACCAGCATCAAGGAGCAGCCCCTGGAAGAAATGCTGAAAGCCCACGCCGGACCGGTAATTGGTCTTCACCCGTTATTCGGGCCGACCACATCCAGTCTGGACAAACAGATCATCGTGGCAACGCCCGGAAGGAATGACGACGTCTGCCAGTGGGTTCTGGATCAGTTTGCCACATGGGGCGCCGTTGTTGTCCGGTCCGATGCCAAAGAGCATGACGACATCATGGGGATTGTTCAGGCGCTTCGCCATTTTGCCACCTTTTCGTTCGGTCAGTTCCTCAA
>JAPLJE010000465.1 GCA_026388755.1 Deltaproteobacteria bacterium
ACCAGAGCATTGGTCCTTTCGTCGGCAAAGACCCGGATCCCGGCATCGGAATCCGAATCTTTGCCGGCCCTGGCAGCGGTCTGAAAGATGGAATCCAGGAGCTTGACCACCTGGGATGCCACGGCATAACGAAGGACAAATACCGAGATTTCCTGCCCGGAACTGGACACATCAATGGCCTTGATCATGCGTAGCAGCCGCTGAATATTGGAATGCATATCCGTGACAATCAGCGTGTTTGTGGGCGGATAGGCCATCAGAACGCTGCTCTTGGAAATAAGCGGGACAAAGAGGCGGGAAATCAACACAGCACTGGCGTATTTCAGAGGAATTACCTGGGTGACGACCCGATCGTCCGAAGACCCGGATGACTCCCGAATCAGGGTTTCGATGTTTCGGGTCCGGGCTTCGGAAAGAGGCACGATTTTGACTATGCCCCCGGATTCGATGGCCGTATATCCATAGACTTCCAGAACCGATTCAAATACCTTATAGGCTTCGGCCACGGTAATTTTATCCGGAGAGATGATCGTGACCTTTCCCGTGACACGCTGATCCACCACCATATTCTTTCCGGTCAGATCGCTGATGAACTTGATCAGGACAGCAATATCCACGTTGTTGAAATCAATGGATATCAGCCCATTCGAAACCACGGCGCTTTCAGATGGCTTATGGGGCTGGGAAGCGCTTTTTTCCTTTCCAGCAGCCGGCATTTCAGAAAACAGAAACAGCGACAAAAAGATCCCTGCCCAGCAGATACCAGCCGGAATACGTAAACACCAATATTTTATCACCTGATCAATTTCCCGTTATTAAAAAAGGTCTCTGTGGCCAGCAGATAAGAATACCACCGACAGGGAATTTCCAGCTTTCTGGCTTTGATTCTTAACCTGTCATGGATCGTCGAAACTTGCAGCCCATCATTCAATGGCATAGTCAATGACTTCCTCCCTGCCGCCCCGCTTCAACTGCAGCTTGAGACGGGACGCGGATTTCATGCCGGTATAAAGCTTCAGGGCGTCATCCACAGATTCTATTGCTTTTCCATCCACACCGGATAGGATGTCTCCGCTTCTCAGCCCGATCTGGGTGAAGAACGAATCCTGAGGAATACCGCTGATCATCAGCCCATCGGGCTTCCCCTGGTTGAAATTCGGAATGATCCGCACCTGTTTCATCAGCTGATTAATGTCCTTGATGGCCTCGTCAATCTGAGACCGTTTGACGCTGATCACCTGCTGCCGGTCATCTACCTGGGCTGGCGTCAGGGAGCTTGAAGGGGATGAAGGAGTCAACCCGCTGGTCCACTGGTCCATCTCCAGGAGTTCTTCCCTGCCGCTGACCTGAAGCACGATTTTTCCTTTCAGAATCATGACCACGACTGCATCCTGAATTACATCGCCGACTCTAACCAGATACTGGCCTTTCCCGGAAGCATCCTCAATGACCGCGCAAGCAGTGTCTTCCGGTCCGGCAATGGTACCCCGAAGCTTTAGTTTCAGCCGGGTTTGCCGCAGTCTTTCGATGTCGGATGAAATGCGCTGCCGATTCGAGGGCTCCTGGGTGTCAAAAAGATTTCGCCGGGAAATGATCGAATACTCTGAAAAAGGATGAATGGCTGCAGCCGCGTTTTTCTGGGACTCTCTTTCAGATGCGCGAGATATGCCGCAGGGAGCAAGCTCTCCAAGGAGCAACCGGTATCCGGTTTTAACTCCGAAAAATACCACACCTGCCATCAGCATGGCCTGCAGGAGCGCAAGAGCTCGGTTGATCCAGTCGGTAGTGTTCATAAAATGTATGAAAAAAGTCGGAAGTTTGAAGTCAATAAAATCATCATAAACGCGATTTCCGGCATCATTCCCTTGATTGCATTCTGGAACGCCTATTTTAAAGAAAACAGCGGACTTTGAAGTGTTCCGGCGATCTGAAACGAGATTCCGCTGCCATCCACTTTCTGATTGGGGATACCTCCCCCCAGAAAACTGGCTTTCAAGCGGGTGAGAACCTCCGGTTTCAGTTTAACAACGCCTGTGATCTGGAGTCGGCTGTTTTCAAATGGTGTTTTCACCTCAATCTCCCCGCTCAGAGTCCCGTCCATCTGAACGCCTTCTGCTGTAACGGAGATGATATCCAGCTTTTCACCCTGCCAGTCAATATCGGCCTGAATCTGCTTGAACTGAAAGCTGCTGATCACCGGAAGCGGAAGCTCCATGCGGATTTCTGCAAACAACAGGCGTGCAGACAGGGGATGATGGTTTCTGTCCTGAAACAGGGAAACAAGCTTTGGCAGAAGGCGGATTTGATCTGCCTGAACTGAAGACTTGTTCTGCAACGACACGGCGATGTTCTCCATTACCAGGCCCGGCGGCAGAGACAACCCCAACCGGCCTATCGACAGCGTGGCATCAGGCGCCATTTGGCTGAGACCGCATCGAAAATACCGGATGAGTTCATCGGATGGAAAAAGAAAAACTCCCCATATTCCTGTCAGCACGAGAAAGCAGCCGGCATACGCTGCAATTTTTCGAATCTTAAGGCGCAATGGTTTCCACCCAGAGAATCACATCGATCCCTTCAGCAGACTGACCGGTCTTGGCAATCGAAGCCTTTTTAACCCTTACCAGGCTGTCGGCCGTTTCAACGCCATAGAGAAAGGCAGAGAGCTGATGCAGGGAAATGGACTGAAATTTCATCTCCACCTGAAAGACTTTGAAAGCGCTGCTCTGAAGATCGCTCCCGGAAGGTTTCATGTAGGCAATATGTTCCTTGACCCCTGTGTTTCCCGCCGAACGGTCCAGATATGAAAACAGCGTAAAGTCTTTTTCCCTAAGGGCTAAGCGGCTGCGGATTCCTTCCGCGTTTTGTTTCAGCAACGCATGGGCTTTCTGCAGTCCCTGGATCTCTTCGAGTTCAAGCGCCTTTGTGAGTATGGCCTGATCCAGTGATTTCCTGTACCGGATGACCGGGAAAACAGCCCACTCCGCAACAATCAGAATGCCGACCACCAGCAGCGCTGAACAGACCGCAATCCTTTCCCGGTAATTTAATTGAACTGGCAGTCTCATAGCGTGATATTCAGGTGAAACTGAATGCGGGTTCCCGTATTTTCCAAATTTGCCGACACGATCGTGACAAGGGAAAATCCGCCGTTCGGGCCTTCCAGCCGACGTTTGATCTCTTCCACGGAATTGAATGAATTGGTATGGCCGGTGAGCTGAAGGATGCTGTCTTCATAGGTAAAACGTATCAGTTCAACGGGTACATTCTCCGGAATGCAGCTGCTGATTCTGCCGAGAAGGTCAACAAGTCGCTCCTGTCCTTTTTTTTCTGAACCCGGAATCCGGCGTTGTGCATCCTGAACATGAGTCCGCATCTGATGCAGCGGCTCAACAATGTTCGTGATCTCCGGGAAAGTACCCGTAAGCACCTGATCGATTCGGCGATTCAGATAGCCCAGTTGCTTTTCCAGAATCTGCGTGTCGATTCTAACATACGCGATAGCCGCCAGAACCACAAGCCCTGCCATGACGCCGGTTCTCAGAAGGCCTGATCGGCACGCCACCCAGGAAGT
>JAPLJE010000618.1 GCA_026388755.1 Deltaproteobacteria bacterium
ATCAGCCGGGGTTTCAAATACCAGATAGTATCGGTTTGCGCCCCCGAATACGGCCGGGGCCAGATCCGCTGCAAAGTAGGTGCCGTCATAAAGCAGCTGAATCATGTATTCAGGTCCGGCGGTAATTTCATTAAGCAGTCGAATGATCAGATCGTGAGCACTGGTAAAACACTCCCCGAGGCGTCGATGATCATATCCTGAAAGCGGTGCCGAGCCATCTGATACTTCTCCCATGGCGGTGACCTGTACCGAAAAGGAGGAAAGCTCGCCGATGAGCTGCCGCAAAACACCGTATGCCGCCCAGGGATGCACCTGCTTGGATTCTGTGAAATGGTGCAGAAGCGGCACATACCGGTTCAGGGATCTTAAGGCGAGAAGATACACCATATCCCGAGCTCCGAACTCAGCGGTGTGGATACCCCGATCCTTTTTATAGGATTCGAGCTGGCGGGATCTGGCGGAAATTTCATCCCGAATTTCCTTTACGAACTTCAGCAGTACCGCATCGCTGGTGAGTGTAAGGCAGGGGGGAACATATTCCGAGGAGACGATTATCTCCTCGCCGGTGCGGATCAATCGGGAGATGGGGATCAGGACATAATCCCCCAGCTGGTCGATCTCGGTTTCCCAGAAGAGCCTCAGTAAATCATGCAGCCGCTTGACTTGGGCTGCTGGACCGGACTGGTGTAAATCGGGTGCGTCCTGCGGATCGGCGGTTGTTATAAACCGCGTCGTAACACCGGAGAGCATATCGAGATTGGGTAAAACGGTCACATTCTCGCCGGTTGTATTCCATTTTCGAATACCGACCCACACGGTGAGGGGTTTGCCTCCTTCCACCCAGTCCTCTTTAAAGGAGCGGGCCTCAATCAGTGCATTGCCGGGAAATACCACATGTGTTGCATCCGGGAAAAGAAACTCCCCTTTCAGCAGATTAAAGGAACGATTTCCTATAGCCGCTTTTTGAATACTCATGCCCCCCACTCCCCAGAAGTGCGGGGTTAAAAATTCATGGAAGGGGGCGATCAGCGATCGGGTGTGAAGACCTTCCAGTTGGAAATGCTGTGGCTGTAAAAACAGGCCCTGGTGCCAGAACAGTGGTCTTTCCATGCCCCTATTCCCCTTTGATGTTTTCGATCTGTTGGGGGCCAAGCCGTAATTTCAGATTGATGATTTCCGGCTTGGAAACCATTTGTTTCTTGAACCCGCTGCCTTCCTCAACAGTTATGACCGGGATGTTGATGAGTCTCGTGATGCGATCTTTTTGGATGGTGGCATAACCGGCAGCGATCCCGATATACTTTGCGCCTTCCGCGCGATCCATGGTGAAGGGCATACTCTGGCCTGGGCTCATGTTCAGGCGCTTAAAATTGGCGACACTGGCATCAAACATGCTGCCTTCCAGAAGCTTATAGAGCCCTTCCTCGGTTTCGACGAGCTGGTTGAACCCGTTTGGGTCCTTTAGTTGATAAACACAAAGCTGAAGCGTGTGGGCCATGTTGTTGTAAAGATTGAGTTGCGGGTCTGCCTGGAGGGTGAGTTTGATGGCTTCCTTTTCATATCGCCACTCCGGTGGAAGCACGGGCGCTGATGCGCAGGAAAGAATCATGAGAAAACTGATAAATACGGCCAAGGTCATAATTGACTTGTTCAATTTCACCTCCTTGTCACTGGGCTGTTATTCGGTCTTAAGTCCGGTTGTACGACCGCTAAACGAAACTTCAAATTGCCGTTGAAATTATCGCCATGAGCCTTGCATGTCGGATGCTATCACCTATGATACATGTATGATAAAGTCAACTCACATTTAAAACAGCTGGAACGGCACATTCAAAATACCGTATGAAGATATGCATCATATATGTTCATTAATGGTTAAGATGGCAATTGTTTTCGAACTCTCTCAATAAATCCTCCATGAAGCGGCCCGATTCAAACCATTTCTTTAGAGTTGAAAATTTGGTTTCATAGATATCGAAGTATTCCGCCTTCTTAAGCGGCCCGAATTTAAGGCCCTGACCGGCTTCGGAGGCAATCTTTTCCGGATCCATCTCGCGCAGCATTTTTAATACAAGTGTATGGGCGGCCTGTTTGAATGCCTGGTGGGAAATAAAAAAGGCCTTATCAATGCGGCCCAGATACTCCTCAAGAGATACCTGCGGCTCCTGACCTTCCAGTCGGCTGCCGATGACATGGCGAATTGTCTGTTCTCCAGGGTTTCCTCCCAGGAGCGTGGCGTTGATGTTTTGTACCAGTCGGTTCAGGGCGCCGAATATGGTGTTCAGTGATTCTGAAAGCTGCTCCATTATTTCCGGCGCAGACAGGTTTTCGTTTGATACCTCCCTTCCCAGCAGCAGGGAGAAAATCCCGTTGAAGACCGCCTCTTCCGTGCCGGCTTCCGGTGTCATCTCGGGCTGCTGCGGCTCAAATTGAGATGCCAGAGAGATCAAAAACGATTTTTTCTCATTGTCTGAAAGCGATGCCAGCCGTTTAGTTAAAAAAGTTTCAATAGCCGATTCGGCTTGTATCGGGTTTGATCCATATATCTGCCGTATTTCATGGGCAAGTTTGTCGTTAGATAGGGCGTTAGCCATGATGATTTGCCTTGTCCTTATTTTTTCGGAGGACGCAAAATAACGGTTTCGGATAAAATATCATCTTCATCTACTGCTCCGGGGTTTTCCACTTTTGGTGCCGACATTGGTGAAACGAATGATTTGCCGGTTGTTTTACCGGAAAGGATGATGGTATCACAAGGCTCATCCTCGATTTTCTCCTGGGTTGGAATGGGAATTCCGACAAGTGCCGCTCCCGTCTTTACTTTGGAGATAACAACCGTTTTTTCAAGTTCCTCCTCTAATTTATCTTTTGTAACCATTACTGTTTCTTGAAGGGTTTCTTGGGCCGAGTCTCTGGTTAAAATAATCGTTTTCGCTCCCTGAACGGTTTCCTGGATCTTGCCTCTGGTCTGAATGGACGTTTCGACATCCCAAAGGGCTTCTTCCACTTTGCCTCTGGTGAGAAGAATCGTTTCCGCCTGAATATCTTTTGGTCCGGACGTCTCTGTATGTGAAGGGTTAAGGGCAGTTTCCCATTTTCCGATGATACCGGTGAGAATCTTATGGATGGCGCGGTCATCAGACACATCGGCTGCAACGATTGCTGGTGCGCCGCCTTCAACAAAGAGGTGCTTTTTTATCTCTTTACGGATTGCCGAGAGGCCCTGTCGAAATTTATCTGAAGACCTCACGGCTCCCAGTTGGTCGGCCGTAAACAAGGCCCATGCCAATACCAGTGTTTTTTTCCACAGCGCTTTCCACTCAAATAGAATCTCCTTTAGGCCGTGAGCCGCCGGGTTCCAGAAAATATTTTCTAACGCAAATAGCGGAGTGTTTAATAAATCCGTACCTGTTTCATGATTTTTTTCCAGAATCTCTGCCAGTGCGGCTATGACAGCGCCTGCGGGCTGCGACGCATTTGTCAGCAGGACATGGAGCCAGACAAGACCCAGAAAATAGCTGATTTGTGCCTGATGTGATCCGGGACGGCCCAGTGCTGTCTGACGGGTGACTCCGATGTCCATGTAGCCGACTCTGAAACTCCAAAGTCCGGGCAGGAAGCTGCCTTGACTGGGAATCTTTACCCACAGGCAATCCAGGGCCGCATTGATGTCGAGTGGCGCTGGCCCTGTTTGGAACATTTCCGTTATTTCATTCAGAAAGGAAAGTTTGAGATACAGGACTTCAAGGAAGTGCTTTTCCGTTCCGTCAAAAAGAAAAAGGTCTTTTTCCCCAACCATCCGCCTGAATTCCGCGACAGCAGAGAGCCTTGTTGATTTATTTTTTTCCAGCAAGCGGGTTTCGAGATCATCCAAGCTTGCCCCAGAAACAAGGGGAAGAAAATCGGCGGCACGGATCGTCATGGCCTTAACTACCAGCATGTGGAACGGGTAAAACCCAAAGGGGATAATCCGTACTGCCGCAAGGTTTTCCGGTCCGTGGCATTTATCGCGTTCCAGGCATTTGAGACACGGGAACCCGGTGGGCGCAAGGCCGCCCGCCAATAGATACCGCCATGTCGCAATTAAGCCGCTGCTATCCCGAACCCCTTCGGAATCCGAGATGTCGAGTGAAGGAACGTAAAAGCCGTTACCCTCTTTTGCCGGAGGGCATGACGGACAGTAGAGGTATCGGCGCAAGGAAGAGCTGTAAACACTGAGTCCTTGGGACAATAACAACGGGTCGTCTTTGCAGAGGAAAAGAGTTTGACCGCAACCGGGGCACGGCGGGTGAAAAAAAACGCGCTGATGGATACATAAAAAGAGGGACTGGAGAGCGTTCTGGCTGCCGCTGGTCGTTGTCGCATCTCCCAGCCGGATCACGTCATGACCGATGGCGCCGATTGATGTTTTCCCGAATTCCGCAACAGAAAAAAAAGAATGGACCTGCTGCCAGCAAGCCTCTACGTCCAAATTGGTAAGCGGCCACAACTCACTTGGCTGATAGCGATAAGCATCTTTTTGAACCAACAGGAAAACCGGTTGCACCAAACTGCCGGCATTGGTGAGGATTTCTGCCCGCAGGAGCCGGGTGAAGGGAGAAGACTCATTTAATACCCGAAAGGGAAACCGCTTTGGAATTGATTCCGTGGTATCCGCAGGTGCGCCAAGGATATCTAAGCGTATTTTGGCATCGTCAGGTTCCAAGTAGGGGAGTAAAGAGGGCATAGACGTATTCTGGTTCACGAGATCGTCCCTTTACTGGTTTTCCGAACAATTTAAAGAAGATGCACTGTATCGTTTTGGTGAATCTGTCGGACACCAGAATTTTGAGATAATACGTCAATTTTTCGCATACCGGCGCCGCTGATCGGCAGAATTGCTGTACCGGAGGTACGTGTTTTTAATCCCTAGTATAGGGATTGCAGGTTTGATTTTAATGATTTACGTCATAATCGAAGAACACTTCCTTGTCAAGCAGATCGTATACATGTCAGATTATTTGCAATTGAAGTATTTACGGCATCGCTACGATAATTTATGAAGGATTCATTATTGCCTTCTGTAATCTGATTTTTCGGATACAACTGTCTGGCCATACAAATTATCCTTGACCTGAACGATCATTTTCCCTAAATGATTCAATGGTGATTGTTTCTTGATGTGTTTGATCTGTTGTTCCTAATATGATGCATACATCTCTTTTGATTTGTACGCATTCGAAACCCATAAAAGCGAGACAATAATGATTCAAATTACCCTTCCAGATGGAAGCTGTAAAACTTTTGAAGCCCCACCTTCTGGGACCGACATTGCCATGAGCATCTCCGAGGGTCTGACCAGAAATTGCGTGGCCATGGAAATCGACGGCAGTCTGGTTGATCTCGGTACGCAGGTTGAAACGGATGCCTCCATTCGACTGATTACCACCCAAGATCCGCAAGCCCTGTCCATTTTAAGACATAGCGCGGCTCATGTCATGGCTCAGGCCATTCTGCACGTGTATAAAGGTGCGAAACTGACCATCGGTCCCGTGGTTGAGGATGGTTTTTATTATGACATTGACATGGAGCCCGTATCGGAAGCTGATTTCCCCAGAATCGAGGCGGAAATTCAGCGGATCGTTCAGGCCAGAATTCCGTTCCGCCGCCGTGAAGTCTCCAAGGCCGAGGCCCTGGCCGTTTATCAGGATGAGCCGTATAAGTTGGAGTTGATCAAGGATCTGCCGGATGGGACCATTTCCCTGTACGAGCAGGGGGATTTTACAGACCTCTGCAGAGGACCGCATCTTCCCCACACTGGCTTTGTCAAGGCCATCAAGCTCATGAAGGTATCCGGTGCCTATTGGCGGGCGGATCAATCCAGAGCCCAGCTTCAGCGGATTTACGGGACAGCGTTTTTTGACAAAAAAGAGCTTAAGGCCCATATCCAGTTTATCGAGGAGGCCAAGAAAAGAAATCATCGAAAGATCGGCATGGCACTGGATCTGTTCAGCTTTCATGATGAAGCTCCGGGAATGCCTTTTTTTCACGCCAGGGGAATGGTTATCTGGAATGCCCTTCTGGAATACTGGCGGGCGGAGCACCGAGCGGCCGGCTATGTGGAGATCAAAACGCCCATCATGCTGAACCGGGGGCTGTGGGAGCGTAGTGGTCACTGGGAAAACTACCGTGAGAACATGTACACCAGCCAGGTGGATGAGATCGAATATGCCATCAAGCCCATGAACTGTCCGGGAGGAATGCTTCTTTACGGATTAAAGCCCCATTCTTACAAGGATCTTCCCATACGTGCCGCATAAATCGGACTCGTGCACCGGCATGAACTGAGCGGTGTGCTTTCGGGTCTTTTCCGGGTTCGGGCGTTTCATCAGGACGACGCCCATATTTTTATGACACCCGATCAGATTGAATCGGAAATCCTGGGGGTTCTGCGGCTGGTTGAAAGAATCTACCATACTTTCGGGCTGGGTTTTCATCTGGAACTCTCTACCCGGCCGGCAAAATCCATTGGAACGGATAAACAATGGGAAGAGGCAACCAATGGATTGAAATCCGCGCTGAACGCATATGGAAAAGCGTATAAAATCAATGAGGGAGATGGTGCATTTTACGGCCCCAAAATTGACATTCATATTAAGGATGCTCTGGGTCGCACCTGGCAGTGCGGAACCATTCAGCTGGATATGGCGCTGCCGGAGCGGTTCAATCTGACCTATGTGGGAAAAGATAATCGGGATTCTGGTTGAGCATTTTGCCGGGAAATTTCCCTTGTGGCTGGCGCCGGTTCAGGTGGCGATGCTTCCCATCAACGATGAACTGGTTCCCCATGCCTGCAATGTCAAAGATTTTTTTGAGAAACATGGCATACGGGTTGAGATTGATGGCCGGACCGAAAGCCTGAACAGGAAAATCAGGGAAGCCCAGATCAATCAAGTACCGGTAATTCTCACGATCGGTGCCAAAGAAAGAGACACGGGAACCCTTTCGGTGAGAACCCTGGATGGAGCGGTTCGATATGGATTGCTTCCGGAAATGCTTCTTGAAAAACTGTTTTCGGTGATTCGTGAAAGACAACTTACCCGGACACTGTTTGAATCTGAAGAATCCGGCACATGAAGGATAATATAGAGGTTTTCTGATACGCTGGCTGCCGGATGTTGTCTTGTGCAACGCCGGCAGCGAACCGCCTTACCCCAAGGATTTGTGGGGGTATAAGGTACGCATGGAAAAGCTTTCCAGGACGGCTTGATGGGGAAAGGGAGGAGTCTAAACTCCTAAGTTGCGGCAAAGATAAGTCTGCGTTCCCCGATACTCAGCAGCGGGCTCTGCAGACGCACCGGCTCGCCAATGTTCTTGAACAGCAGATCTCCGTTTCCCAGAAGGTTTTCAGCCCCTTTCTGGTTAAGCAGCAGGGCGGCGTCGATGCTTTTGGTTATCTTCAGTCCCACCCGCGCCGGCAGGTTGACATCCAACGTGCCTTTGATGGTCTGCCGATTCGCGTGCTGGGTGGCGATCATCAGATGAATTCCGGCTGATCTGGCTTTTGCGCCCAGCCTGAATATCTGGGACTCGATTTTTTTCCGCGATTCCCTGTCCCGGTTGATCAAATCAAAATACTCATCACAGATGCAGACAATCCGGGGAAGCGATACTCTGGCCTGGTGCCCAAGCCTGTCCACGGTATCGGCTCCGGCCTCCTGTAGCCGCTTGTACCGCCGCTCCATTTCGTCGGCCAGATCTCCAAGAACGCGCTCCGCGGGTTGTTCGTCCGGATAGACAAGCGCAGTGGGATTCAGCAGGAACGGGGAGCCTTTCAGGTCATTGAAAGCATTTCGCTTCGGATCAATCAGCACCAATCGAAGGGTATCGGGCGTATTGGTCAGCAGAAGTCCGGCAATCGCGGTTCGCATCCATTCGCTTTTTCCGCTTCCGGTGGTCCCGCCAATCAGGATATGTGCGTTTTCAGGTTCGGCAAGGTCCGCCATTCTCAGGGTATTGGAAAGATCAACTCCCAGAATGATCTGTGAACAGCCGAAGGAAGCATTGGGCTTCGGCAGCTGATTTCGAATGTCAGAAAACCGGATCACCTGACGGTCCGGTCTTTGAATATCCACAACAACCCGGCCCTCTGAGATGTGGATGTAGGGCGGTGCAGCAAGCTCCATCCGGTGCTGGATTTCCTTTCCGATTCCCTGAACGGTTGTCAGCTTTACCCCTTTTCCCAGCCGGATGAAAAACCGGATAAAGGTCGGCCCTGTGACGGGGCTGCCATCCAGTGAGATCTCTCTGCCATATTCGCTGAAGATGGATACCAGTTGTTCTGCCTGTGGCAAAAAAGAAGGCCTGTGCTGCTGATCCCGGCTATCCTGCGGCTGGCGCCCGCCTGGTCCACCCGGAAGAACGTCTGCCAGCCTGCCAATCAGGTGTTTCAGATGCTTCTGGGCACTTTGGATCTCATCCGGCATAAAAATCTGTTCCGTTTTATCCGGGCTGAAACGGATGTATGCCATGGCTCCGGATGAAGCGCCGGTCTGCTCGGATAGTATCTGGTGATACAGACAGACCTGAGCCAGATCCGCCTCCGGACAGGCGAGACCTATCTTGAATTCAACAACGCACCAGTGAGGGCAGCTTTGATCTCTGAGATTTGAATCTTGAGTTGCGCGGAGGGGAGTTGGGCTGGCGCTTTGCGGAATTTTTAGAACCAGATCGGCGATCCCTGACAACACGACCGAATCTGTCCAGCCGGGTTCAAAAAAGGATATGGACACTTCCTGCTCCGGGCTGAAGACAAGATCAATGTCCATGCCGGGTTTTCTTGCTTCCCACAACAAGGATGCGATCCACCCGCACAATCCTTGCGCAGCCTTCCAGAAGGCGATGACCGAAGGGGTCGTATTTCGCAGATGAACCTGTTCTCTCTGAATGGCGGGGCCGATCAATAGTTCATACAGATGATGGATGAGCCGCTGTCGCCATTCCTGTTCATCGGGGGCTGCTTCAAAAAGGGCCGATTCCCAGTTGAAGTGGTCATCATTTCCCAGAAGCTGGGCAAAGGATTCATGAAATATCCGGCCCAGAAGCCGGGTAGATGGCACTTTATCGTCAGATGAATTTGAATATCCGGCAAGGTGAAGAATTTCCTTCCGGACCTGGCTGACAGACAGGCAGACTGGCATGATTGCCTTGCTCCTTCGTATGGTTTGTTCGGGCCCAGATGTCATGCTGAAGACAGGGATATGGATCCGGCGCGCTGCTTCTGTCAGGGCGATGATCCGCTCTTTTTCCATCAGTTCCAGAAGACACTGGAGAATTTCCTGATCTTCTGAAGACATCGGTTCACCTTCGGATAGAATATCATCCATGAATGTCATCGCAGGATTGGCTTTCAGGGATTTGAACCATTCCCGAACTGTTTTTTCATGAATGGGTTTTCCCTGATGCGTCAGATCCCCGGTTCTGGCGTCGCTCAGCAGGCTTCGCAAGGCATCGAAGGCGGCCAGGGCTTCAAGCGATGGAGTGAGCAGCCGAATGTTACGATCATTGAGCTGGTGCAAGTACTGATTGACTTTTTTGGCGCTGGGTCTGATGCGAAGTTGTGGGTGCCTGAGCAGTACCAGCCGCATCCTTTGTTCATGTGGAAAGTTTTGAACCAATCGCCGAAACTTTCCGGCCAGGCTGTTCGTTTTCTGATGATTACACAGACAGATTCCGATCTCAGCGTCCGGGCAGGCAATCACCATATCCACAGCCGGGTGAAGCTTCCGGTTCTTTTCCCGGCAGCGATCATCCAGAATATTGACCAGGGAAGGAAGCACGTTTGAAAGCACATCATCCATTTCATCCGGGCCGATGCGGCTGAATGCGGTTTCTTCCAGGGCGTCCATTTCATTTTGAAGAAATGCGCTGAGTGGTGGCTCTGAATCAGGCTGCCCGTGTACGGGGCCAGGGTTGGACAGGTTGTCGAAGATGTCTGCGCAACGGGTAAGGACAGCGCGGCAGGTCTGGCTGGCTTCTCCCACAAAATCGGACAAGTCCTTTGAAAGGGTCTGAAAAAGAGCGTTTCTGTCAAAGCCTTTGTCGGGTATGGCCTCAATTCTTGAGAAAATTAGCTTCAGGGCCTGATGCTGCGTCAATTTACTCAGTGTCAGGGCGTGACAGGACATGGCGTCAAAATCCGGAAAAGCCACAGCCTTTCTGAGTTCGCCAATAAAAGAGGTCTGAATACAGGTGACCAGCAGGAGATTTGAAGTTGCGTCATGAAGGGTGCGGATGGCCTGGCCGAAACGAAATAACCCATCGATGTCCTTGGGATAGCGCTGAAGGGCTTCAATCTGATCAAAAGACAAGACCAGGGGAATCGTCGGCCCAGCCAGCCGGCACAGCTCCAGAATCATCTCGCGGGCCAGATCTTCAGGATCATCGGTCTCATCCGGCGGGCGAATCTGAAGTTTGGGATATGCGGATTCCGGCAGCGTATGCCCCTTGATCCAGGCAAAAACATCCGGGCCATGGCGCAGATGAATCAGGTGTTGAAGGGCCTGGCACAGATTCGGGGAAAGATGGGAATCCGTCCGGATGGTTTCGGTAAGATCTGTCAGCGCTTCGAAAGGGATGGCGGGTTTACGGTACAGGAGATAAAGCCTGCGCATAAACATCAGTTCGAGTTGGGTGCGTCCATTTTTGCCGGGTTTGGCGAGGCTTTCGACAAAACAGGTGCGAAGATGCCGCCAGAGCCGGTTGGGGCTGGTATGGAGGCGGACCGAACCAAAAACATGAAGATTCGGCAGGGTGAGCGTATAATGCTGGAGGCGATTCAGGACATGAGTTTTCCCGCTTCCGGTTTCGCCGTAAAGAAGAACGGATGTTGTGCGTCCTTCCTTTCGGACCGTATTCAGCGCCTTGCAGCAGAGATCGAAAGCATTGGAATGGATTTCAGCGACATCGGCACCGCCGGGCCGCCAGGGATCAGCTACGATACGGTTTCGAAAGGGATTGATCATCCGTGATTTCCTTCGTGCAGGACCACCACCACATAATAATTCCCCTGGCCATCTGCAATCATTGTCTCTTTTTCCGCATCGGTCATCTGAGCAGGGTGGGCGTGTTTATTTAAAAAAACTTTTCCCTGTTTCGCAAGGATCAGGATGGCGCGGTCAAATGTGTATTTGGGTAAATCCAGGACGTTTCGAAGGTCAGGAATCCAGACTGGCGCCTGTTTTGCGGCGCTGGGAACAATTCTGAGCATGGTTTTAACAATCCGGTTCAAAACCGTTTCAGATACATCCGGTTCAGGCAAAATGGGTTGGAAATTCTCCCTGTTGCCCACTCCGGAAGGAGAAGCAGCGGTCCGCGAAAGGGACAGCATTTTTTCAAAAGCCTCAAACACCTGTTCGGCGCCAATGTCGGCTTTTTTCAGTTTCTGGCAGATCCGGTCGAATTCTTTTCGGGTCTTGTCCAGATACAACTTGAGATCCGGGGGATGGGCTGCATAACGGGATTTTTTGTAAGTTCCCCAGGGCGGAATTTCAAATAGCGTTTTTTCTTTAATAAGGGCTGCCAGTGTGGTATTGACGATGCAGGTCAAACGGGTTTTTGAACAGGGAACCGCGTCATTTTTAACGTTTTCCAGCAAATCGGTTTTGGTCAGCATTTGCCGGGAAAGAACGGACAGTATCCTGCCCTGAAAATAGGAGGTTTCGTCCTGATGCCAGAATCGATCTTTCCGGCTGCCAGGTCCTGCCGGCCACCGGTGGAGCGTTTCGGACCCTGCTTCCCGTTGAAGCAGTCCGACCAGATCCTGTTTTTTAAGTTGATATAGTCCGGGAATGTCCTGATGGATTTCATCCGCGGTAAGCGGTTTGAGGGCGCGTTCAATCATTTTTTTCATAACCATAAGGGTCTCGGGCCGGGAAAGATCATCGGAAGGCGTTAGGGGCATGTCCATAATATCCTGTAAATGGTTGATGAACTTTTGGGATGGCAAAGTAAAAAGTTCAAGATCAAGACGAGCAAATCCTTCGTCATTGCAGCGTACTTTTGGGTACGCTGCAATGACGAAGGATGAAGCTCAACGCAGACATTGGACTTTTTACGAAGCCATCAACCTTTTCAACCACCCTTGTCCGTTATTTGTCAAGAAAAACCTTTTTATTTGTACAGAATATCAGAAAGGAGGCTATGTATGCCAAAAAAAGTCGGTGTATTGTTATCGGGATGCGGTGTTTTTGATGGAGCCGAGATTCATGAGTCTGTTCTGACGTTGCTGTTTCTGGACAGGGCAGGTGCAGAGGCGCTGTGTATGGCCCCGAATGTGGATCAGTTTCATGTCATCAATCACCTGACCAATCAGGAAACCAATGAAAAACGAAACGTCCTGGTGGAATCGGCACGGATTGCACGGGGAAACATTCGGGATGTCGCCAAGGTTAAGGCATCGGAACTGGACGCCTTGATCCTTCCTGGCGGATTTGGGGCAGCTAAAAATTTGAGCGACTTTGCCTTCAAAGGCCCGGATGCCGTGGTGCAGGCGGATGTTGAGCGTCTGATTCGGGAAATGGCGGCTGCCGGAAAGCCGGTCGGCGCTATTTGTATTGCACCGGCAACCCTTGTCCGTGCCATTGCAGATAAAAAACCGGAGGTCACCATCGGAAACGACACCGGAACAGCCGCCGGCATCGAGCGCATGGGCGGGCGCCACAAGAACTGCACCGTTGATCGGATTCACGTGGATAAGGCCAACCGGATCGTTTCAACGCCGGCCTATATGCTGGGGCCGGGGATCAAGGATGTGGCGGTCGGCATCGAAAAACTCGTCAATGAAATCCTTTCGATGATATAGGGAGACGGCAATGGCTGATCCGGATAAAGAACGGCGGAAAATCAAGTCGGTCCAGAAAATGAAGGAAATCATGACCCATTACTACATCGAGGCCAAGACCGCCGGTGAAACAGGGAAAAAAATCGCCTGGATCACCAGCGGTGGTCCGGTGGAGCCACTCATTGCCATGGACGTGATTCCCATCTATCCGGAAAATCACGGAGCCATGATCGGTGCATCCCACATGGGGGTGGATTTATGCGAAAAGGCGGAAGTCATGGGCTATTCCAGGGACTTGTGCTCTTATGCCCGTTCGGACATTGCCTGCTCGACGGTTGACGGCGGCCCGATCGGCGGGCTTCCCCGGCCGGACATGCTGATCTGCTGTAACAATATCTGCGGTACGGTTTTAAAATGGTACGAGGTCCAAGCCCGGTTCTACAACGTTCCGCTCTTTGTCCTGGATACCCCGTTTTGCCATACGGAGTTTTCAAGTGAAGCCCGCAGCTATGTCAAACGCCAGGTTGAAGAATACATTCTGTTTTTAGAGCAGGTTTGCGGAAAAAAACTGGCCCGGGACAGAATGGCAGAGGTTGGCAGGCTTTCCATCGAGGGTCAGCGCCTATGGCAGGCTGTCCTGGATACAACAGTCCATAAACCGGCGCCCATGAGCGCCTTTGATGCTTTTTTTCACCTGGCCCTGATTGTCACCCTTCGGGGAACGCAGACCGCGATTGATTATTACAAGATGCTGCTGGATGAAATGAACACCCGGATCAGCGAAGGCATCAGCGCCGTGCCTTTTGAGAAAACCCGTCTGTTGTGGGATAACCTTCCGGTCTGGTATCGAACCCGGTGGCTTTCGGATAAATTTGCCGCGCACGGCGCCTGCCTGGTTGCAGATACCTATACCTCTGCCTGGTGCGGGTCCATGAAGTACATTGATCCGTCTGATTTTATCAACACCATGGCCGAGGGTTACAGCCGGATTTATCTGAATATCGGGGTGGATCAAATGGCCGATGAAATCATTGCCATGATTGACAAATACGATGTCCAGGGTCTGATCATGCACTCCAACCGCAGCTGCAAGCCCTATTCGTTCGGCCAGTATGACATTCAGCGGATCATTCAGGAGAAGCGGGGCCTTCCGACCCTCATGCTGGAAGCCGACATGGTGGATGAGCGCAGTTTTTCCGAGGCCCAGATCGAAACCCGGATCGATGCCTTTATGGAGATGCTTTAGATAATGTTGACCGTAGGGATTGATATTGGCTCGATTACCGCCAAGGCGGCGGTCATGCGGGATGGAAAAATTCTGGCGGTCCGGATCCTTCGTACCGGATATAATGCCAAAAACGCCGGGGATCAGCTCTTTGAAGGAATCATATCCGGTCTTGGCCTGAATCCCTCCGACATTCAGAGAATCGTTGCCACAGGATACGGCCGGAAAAGCATCACGTTTGCGGATCAGGCGGTCACTGAAATCACATGCCATGCCGCGGGTGCCCGTTATATGAATTCCGAGATCCGCTCCGTCATCGATATCGGAGGCCAGGACAGCAAGGTCATTCTCCTGGATGAAACCGGCCGGGTCAAGGACTTTGCCATGAATGACAAATGTGCTGCCGGAACCGGCAGATTCCTGGAGGTCATGGCCAGGGCGCTGGAGGTGGAAATCTCGGATTTTGGCAGCCTATCGCTTTCCGCCGATCATCCGGCATCCATCAGCAGTCTGTGCACGGTATTTGCGGAATCCGAGGTCATTTCA
>JAPLJE010000663.1:0-1166 GCA_026388755.1 Deltaproteobacteria bacterium
CCGAGCGGCTGCATCGTCTCAAGGAGGTTGCAGCCGGCTTCCAGACGCCGGACAGGGCTCGTATGGATGAAGTCCGGCAGTCCATGGAACAGTCGCGGGAAGATATCCGGGAAATTGTCCGGGATTTGGAAACGCTTCGGGAGCTGGAACCCTGGCTGGAACGGGTGGAGCGGGAACCCATGGCCGAGCAGGATGCCGCTGAAGCTCTTGTGATGGCGGAAACACGGTATACCGATGCCCAGAAAAGCCTTCAGCAACTGGAACAGGCGCGACCGGCCGGACTTTACAGAGAAGCCCTGACACAGGTGGATGCGCTGAATGCCAGGGCAGAGGGGGTTCAGGGTGAAAGTCAGCAACTGGAAGCCCAGGTTCCGGCCCGGAAGGAACAGCTCAGGGTGCTGGAGGAGCGACTCAGCGGAATTCGGATAGAACTTGAAGCGGCCAGGGAGCGTCTGGTGGCACGCAACGGTGTTTTTCAAGATGCGGCATCTCTGGATCGCAATATTGCCGTCATGGGGGAGCATTTTCTGAAGGCGGTCTCCCGCCTGGAAGCCATTACGCGTGAGCAGCGGGACACGTCCCGAATGCGATCGGAGCAGGAAGAAAAGGAAAGGGCTCTGGACGGGCGGATTCAGGATCTTCTGCAGTGGATCAAAACGCACGCGTCGGAGGAAAATCTGGATGCGGAGATTCCTGCAATGGAATCTCTCCTGGCTCAGTTTGCAACGATTCGCCAGGAGATGGAAAAATGCAGAAACATGCGGGGCGAAGCGCACAAGGCAGAAGCACGTGCAGCCAAGACGCTCCGGCATGCCGAAGCGGCGGTCCAAAAGGCCCAGAGCAAGGCCGACCGGCTGAGAGAGCGCAAAACAGATCGCGATGGCCGTCTTCAGACCGTATACGATGGGAAGACGGAAGACAGTCTGAAAGCCGGCATTGCCCATGGCATCAAAAAGCTGACCGCCTGCAAGGCCCTTGTGCGCACCGGCCGGAAGGGCGCTGCTTTCAGGAATGTCCGGGATGAACTGGCGGAAAACCACTCCCGGATGGAAGTCCTGACGGAATCCATTTCCACGGAACAGTCACGCCTGCAGGCGCTGGAAGGGCAGATCCGTCAGCGCGATACCATTCGCCGGTTCGACCCGGACAGAGGCTTGCTGCAGCCG
>JAPLJE010000663.1:1182-5048 GCA_026388755.1 Deltaproteobacteria bacterium
CAGCCCACCCTTTTTTGGAAAATGGGGGGATCGATTTCACGGAACTGGATCGCATCGTACGGGAGCGGGAAGAGAAAATCCGGGCACAGCAAATCGAACTCGAATCCCTTCAATCCAAAGATCTGGCGCTTCGGATACGCGATAAAGCCATGGAGACGCTGCAGCAGGAGTGGGTCAGGCAGTGTGCCGTGGCAGGTGAGGCATGGGATTTCGGCGATACAGATTCGCCTTCGGAGAGTATCCGCGCCATCCGCAAGGAAATCCGCAATGCCCGATCCAGAATCCGGTCCGCATGGTGGTACGCATGGCGGGCGAAGTGGACGGATCGCTCCTTGGGACGGAAGCTGGAAAAACTCTCCAAACGGGAGAGCTTGCTGGAGGTTGTTCGGGTTCAGCATGAAACCCATCAAAAGATGCTGGCCCAGATCGATGACGACTTGAAACGGTTGGACGAAAATGAGGGAGCGGTTCGCTCGGCACTTTCCGGCCACCTCCAGGGCTGGCAGGAATCATTGCCGGATCCGGGTGGAGAGAGCTTTCCGGTGGAGCGGCTCAAGGAACGATCGGAAATGTATCGCCGGAAGTGCCGGGAGCAGACGGCGGCTGCGGACGAATTGCAGTTGCTCCAAACACGGCAGCAGTCCTTCTCCGAAGTACTTCAGCGGCTTGAGCATGAGTTGCAGCATCTGTCTGCGGAAAGCGAAACCATCCAGTCGCAACTGAATGCACTCAAAGCCGATCGCCATGCCAGATTCGGCACGTTGGACCCTGCCAGCGAGCGCCAAAAACTGGAAAGCGAGGTGGAAGGCCTCAATACCAAAGAGAAGTCTCTGACCACAGAAGCTGACATCCTTCGTCTAAATCTTGCCGTAGATCGCGAAGCATTGCAGCTGTTGCGTGACCAGGCGCAGCAAGCCCGAAAAGAGGCGGATGCCGCTGAGCAGGACATCCTGGGGCGATCCAGTAACGCAGGTTTTGGCTCAATTCGCGATATTCGGGACGGGCTCTCAATCCTTCAGGGCGAACAGGAAGTCATGAGTCGCCTGGCCGGCACGGAAAATGCCCTGGCAGCGGCGAGCGATGCGCTGGAAGCGATAGAAGCGCTTCGGCCCAAGTACACCACACAGGATTCTCTCGATACGGTCCACTGGAAAATTTCCGATGCCATCAAACGTCAAAAAGGCCTGGAGCAGGATATCGACGGCTGTGAACATACCCTGGAACAACAACGACAGGCGGAGCAAGAGTACCGCGAACTGCTCCAGGCGATTGCCGTTCAGGAAAAAGTGTATGCAGAAGCCATGGTCGCGCAGCGCAGCGTTGAAGGGCAAGGCGAAGCCGGGGGAAAGCTGCAACAACTCTTACTAGAGCAGCTCATGGAAGAAACCAACCGGCACCTGACCGCACTGAGCAGCGGCCGCTATGCCCTGAGACCGGCTGGGGAAAATGTCCTGGGGCTGCACATCGAAGACTCCTTTCAGGCAAGGGCGCTTCGATCCGTGAAGACGCTTTCGGGCGGTGAATCCTTCCTGGTGAGCCTTTGCCTCGCTCTGGGGCTGTCGGACATGGCCGGCCAGCACCGCAAGATCGAATCCCTTTTCCTGGATGAAGGCTTCGGGGCCCTGGACGAAGAGATGCTCTACAAGGTAATGTCCGCCCTCAAGGGCCTTCGGGCCAACGGCAAGACGGTCGGCATCGTCTCCCATGTAAAACGCCTGGCCGAGGAAATCCCCACCCAGATCCGTCTGGAAAAGGAACCTGGTGGATCCAGCCGAATCACGATTGTGGCATAGATGCCCCTGATCATGATTTTCCTCAGGGATGGATGCATAATAACCAGCAGTGGATATTTACTACCCATCCGGATTGCAGGTCGATGTTGAAAAATGTATATAGAATGCGTATTTTGCTGGTATGATAAATGGCATTATTTTTGCTTTATTAAACGACTTTGTGAAATCTTCAGACTCTTATTCTAAAAGGCTTGATAAGGTGGAACCCATGAAAAAATTCATCTTTGCCATACTGACAATGTTTTTGGTTGCTGGTTTTCTGGTTGTTGATTCACAGGCAGCCGTTTACATCAGGCATAGTGCCTATTGGAGCGGACCTGCCGTCGTTGTAAGCCCGCGACCTTATCGTTACTACCATTATCCCCCGCCGCCGGCGGTGTATTATGCCCCTCGGCCAGTGGCTTATTATCCCCCGCCACCAGTGGTCTATTCCCAGCCACCGTGGTATCCGGGCATCAACGTTTTCTTACCTGGGGTCAATATCCGCATTCGGTAAGAATAAATTGCGGTGATGGAGGCCACCGGTTCAGACTGGTTTGTCCGGCAAATAATCTTCCCGCACCGGCGAAAAAACTTCGATGGCAACAGAGTCCTCAAGAATTTCGGCCCGATGCTCAACATGACCGGGAATGCACCAGCTATCGCCGGGTTCCACTTCAAAAGTATCCTCTCCAATGAAAAGCCGGATTCGACCGGATATCAGATACCCTGTTTGCTCCTGCGGGTGGGCGTGACGGGGTAACTGACTGCCTTTTTCCAGAAGAAATTCCGCAAAAAGCGTCTTGTCGCCGTAAACCAGTGTTTTCAGTTTGATCCCATCCAGAACCTGTTTATATCCATTGTCGCTGCGTTTATAAAACATCACATTCTCCCTGTTTCGGTCATTCAAAATATTCAAATTAACTTCATCCGATGGCGCAAATCCAGCTTCAAAACACCAGCGAACCCCGCTTTCTGCACGTCAATCCAGTTTGCAAAAAGCGGTTTTGCCATGGATGTTTTTGGTACAGGTCTTCAGTGGCTTCTGTCAATATAAAATGGGAAAAATTGTAAATTCCAGGTTGATGGATATGCCTGAGGCATTGTAGATCAGTATTGCCTCCACAATCAAAAACAGGTATGGAGAAGAAACCATAAGCATGAAAGCAGAGCTCGCATCTGTTTCGGATTTTCAGGATTATAGGTCCGGGACTTTGCTGTTTCAACAAAAGGAAATACTGGCATTGGCATTATCCGATCAAACCCTTACAGTTGCTGTTTTACCTACGGGAAGACTGGCGCTTGAATTTGAAGTCTGCGAGGAAGTTGTTTCTTCCGATCGCCGGCAGGTTGAGGCCCGGATCTATGAAATTTATACTGACGATCATGCCAAGGCGTTTCTGGCAATAGGATGCATCAGCCGATCGTTTCGGCTGTCGCCGTCAATTGAATACTGGAGATCGATCAGTGCGGAGTATGTCCACGAACTCCTCGTGGATCCCCACACGGAAGCACTTCGCGAAAAACAGGTCATCGATCTGCCGAATGAAAAAGCAGCTCAATGGGCAGGCCTTGCGCCGGCGATGGTCGGGGCGGAGTGGATTGACGCAGATTTTATCGGCTCTGTCTGGACCCTTTTCCACGATGCATTTGTCACCGAGGTTCGCCGCAGCAGCGAGCCCGTCGAGGAAATTATGCGTCTTCTGGCCCCCGGCCAGGCGCTGCTGGAGCATCGGGTTCATTTTCATCTCGTTGAAAACAGGCAGGAAGAAAAAACACCGTTTGCTTTTCTGGCAACCTATTCAACGCACAGCGATGCAGAGAGCGGACTGAGACATTTGCCGCTGGACAATGCGCTGAAGGAGTTTGGCGACGATACCCGGAGGCTGGTTTCGCTGCTGTCCTCCGTGCACAAGGCTGCGGCCGACAGCGATCTGATCCGCTCCATTCTGGATTCCGGAGAGATTTTTCACCCGCTCCGGCTTACTCCGGCCGAAGCCTTTCAGTTTCTGCGCGAAGCCCCGCAGTATGAACAGGCCGGAATCCTGTGCCGCATTCCAAAATGGTGGAGCGCGTCGCCCAGAAAGATTTCCG
>JAPLJE010000571.1 GCA_026388755.1 Deltaproteobacteria bacterium
AATGGTTGCTTGAAAGGAACCCCCCCTCCCCTTTCGGAGCACCGCCAGAACCGCTGGTGGCAAGGACGGTGCTAACGATTTCCGTGTGTGAATCTGTGTGAGACTTTTATTCCAAAACATGACAAAACAGGATAAAATCGGAAAAAGTATGGAATGTGAATAGTGTGTCATTGTCGTAAGTTACGGATAATTAAGGAATGTAGGAAACCCTGAGGTAGTGCCTGAAAATCCCCGTGTGGGCGGTTCGATTCCGTCCCTCGGCACTTGAAAAATCAATGGGTTACGGCTAAATGCTGTAACCCCTTTTTCTTTTCTGTGTTTTTTATCCAGCATCTATCCAGCTTTTTTTCCTGCCGTGTGTAAACTTTCCAATCAAAAAACAGGACAAAAAGAAAAGTTCAAGCTGTTTCCCGCTGCCCGGCCTGATAAGGTTTCAACCCGGCTTGATTGTTTCGGCTCTCTCATGGCCCCGTGCTGCCCGTTTCGGCTATTGACCCATAAAACCCCATTCGGAAAGATTCCGAAGCCTGCTGGTGGCTCTGAGTGGCCCGGCTGATTCACAAGATAAGGGAAAAATCCTTCTTTGTCCTGCTGCTGTTCCGTTCGGTTTCCAGTGCATATCATCACATGGCCCACGCCCTGAAAACGTCAACTTGCGGCACATCAATCTATAATCCAGTTCGGATGATGATGGCTTCGATTCACCATTGCGACGCAAAAGCGTAAACAGCCATTGAAGCAGTTGCAAGTGCCTGTAGTGACGCTGGACAGCCGATCAGCCTTCAGTCGATAGGATCTTTCCTGTGAATGCGAAACGCTTGCAGGATGACAGATCCTATATACAATTGGTTATAAGATATTGTTATAATGAGAATATTGTGATCGGATAGGGTGGAAAACATAACCGGTTGGTGGATTACCCATCACTTGCTTGAAACGTTGTTTGATCGCGGCGGACTGGAATAAAAAGCATTCTTTTTGCGGGAGACGGAAAACGAAAACGGGGGTTAAGTACTTAGGCCCCCCCATTCTATATAACGCCCTCCTGTAAATTTCCAATATAGCCAGCCTTTTTTGATACATAGCTTGCGGCCCTGGTGTTGTTGACCTGATTCCAGAAGCAAAAATGGCAACATCATTTACAGCCCAGCCTGAATGATATTCAACATCCCCCGATCGGGAAACTAGTTTTTCAAACACAAGATATTATTGTTGACAGATAATGTTGAACTTCATACATGGATAATGTTAATTTTGGCCTGCTGTGCAATGTTTTTTCAACTTCGGCGGAAACAATGCGTTTTCGGTCGATCATTTTGTCTAGTGTTTGGGGTCTGCGACTGCCTGCAAAACCGCTTAAATGCTGGGTCGTGTTTTTACACTCAAGACAAAATGAAACCTTTTGTCTAATGTTTTTCAGATCAGCCGCAAAATAAAGTTGTCCCATCGGAGGAGGCAAGAAAAAGACAGGTGGGCACACCTTCAAGCAGGCGAAAGGAGAAGGCAAAGGTGGGATTGTTCCTGTGCTGTATTATTGCAGTAATAATTGACAGTTGATCTGTAATATTTTACATATCTACTTGAAAATGAATCAATTCATTCATTTGATGTTCACGTTTTCTTTCTGTATAACAAGCATGCAAGAACTCTTGACAGTCGGGCGTTCACAGTCCGGAGGACAGACATTGAAACGATTAAAGTATGTCATGTTATACTGATCCGCATAAGATGCCGTAATAAACTGCTAAACTGGCAGTAACCAATTGAATGCAAAGATGTTAACACGCCTTCAGCAAGAAATATCACGGCGTATTATGCGGACAGGAAACAAGATTTTCACATGTTATGCGGATCAATCTATTTATTGTTAGACAACCTACAAGGCGTATCCCAATGTCCACTACCTCAGAGACTCTGATACCACAACCAATTTGCCCCAGGTGTCACAGCGGCTTCGTGAGGCGCTCCCGCCGGACAGGTCTCGTTGATCACTTGATCAGTTCATTCTCGATCTACCCTTTTCGATGCCAGCTTTGCAAACACAGATTCCACCGCATCCGGAAAGGCCTCACGTTTAAAAGAATTGATGAAGACCGACGCGAATACGAACGTCTTCCAGTAAATCTCACCACAACCTTCACCATCGGTACTGTCCGTGGGCAAGGTGGGGTAAAGGATATTTCTATGGCAGGTTGCTCACTCGGCACGGAGACATACCTTGAGGTAGGGGATATTTTGCACATTGAATTGCAACTCCCCAATCAAACCGACCCTGTCGATATAGAAGCGGCCATTCTGCGAAGTGCCTACTCGAATCATGCAAGGATAGAATTTCTTCGGTTCGAAAGTGGCAACAGGGAGCGACTGCAACATTATATTCGTGAGCTAATTTCCGACGCTCCTTCTAGAAAGGCCTGATTTGTGGTCTGGCTTGCCTAACCCTCTACTCAACTCGGACACCGCCTGCATTGCCTTCCGTTCTTTCTCTTCATTCCACTTCCTCGTCTCCGCTCAGAGCCTCGGTGCAGGCGGGGCCGGTTAGCTTCTTTCGTTAGAGTGCTCTCAATATCAGTAATATATATCACCTCAACGCCAAAGTTTTTCAAACCGCGCCAATTATGAGAACTATAGACAAAATAAACCAGAGTGTCTAGTGTTCCTTGAGGCGGGCGCTGCATTGACCCAAAAGTATGGGGATTATCGTTTTACAACTTCCGGATCAGGATGCACCGGCACGGGCTGATAACTGTGCAGATGGTCGGCAGCTTTCTGGGCATGTGATGCTGCGGTAAAGATTGCCCATTTGTCCTCTTTCAAAACCTCGACGTGGAAGCCGGTTTCATCAATCCCTTGACAACTTGATCCCGGATGAGGTTTATTATAATCTTTCTCATCTTGCGGAGGCGGCCTGATACCACCCACTGAAAATCGGCTTAGAGCTTAATTTACCCCAGGCTGTCCAGCCTTTGGGGTCCAGCGCCTTTATTCTAGTCACTTATCAGGAAATTGGCTCGAAAATGTTCTTGACAGCTTCTTTGACAGATGTTTATATGAAGATAATTAATTTTCATCCTTCGTTGTACTCGCTCCTACCATGGCTGTTAGTAACATTTTCTTATCCGCGATCTTTTCGTTTTAGGCTAAAGGATGTGTATCATGAATACAGATAAAAACCTGAAAGATGATTCAAAGCTGTTAGAAATGATCAGCCAGAAGATTAAGAATTTTTCTGATGCACAAAAGCAGCATTTGATAAATTGCGTTGATAGTGTAGAAAAAAGAGGCGGAAAAAGAAACACGGATAGAAGATATATCAAAGTCAGCGTGGATTATTCCGTCAAAGACAATATTTATTCCGACACGATTGAAAATATCTGCCCCGGAGGTGCATTCATCAGAACAACAAGGCCCATTCAGGTCGGCGATTCAACAACCATGGTTGCTGCCATTCCCGGTCTTGATGGTAATTTATTAATGAAAGGAAAAATCATCCGGCGATCGGAGGAGGGTATTGCCATAAAATTTTTCGAAGAGGAGGGTATCGGCATAAAATTTTTCGAAGAACATAAAGAAATATTGGGCGATGACTTTAATCAAGTATTTAAGTGTGAGTGAACATAAATCCCACAAACTTCATATCCTGCATCAATCGGCTCACCCCAAATCATGATCTGGCAGTGTGTTTCACCGTTCCCTCTCCTTTATATGGCATTTGTACACAGTAGCGCGGTCCGCATGCCTTCACGCATCTTCTGTTTTGATGAGCCATTTAAGGCTCCCCTCATCTTCAACCGTATGCCGGGATTTCAGATTTAAGGAAATCGTTAAACTGATTCAGACGGACTCCAAGTTGAAAGTGCATATTGTGGGGAGAAGATAAACCATGGACTCAAGAAATAGTTTGTGAAAGAATGAGTTGACTGCTCTTTCTTTAATTCTTGATAGTAGATAAGGGCTATCCTGTATGAATAGATTCTCAAGCAAAACAACAAATCCAACCGCACAATGGCGATTTCCGCACCCCACTGCCTTTGCAAATTATCTTGGAATTGTAAGAGTAGTGAGTATGGTTGTCTTGTTATTGATTGGCTGGCTCGACTATATTACTGGATACGAGATTGGCTTTTTCATCTTCTACTTTATTCCGGTGGCAATTGCAGCCTGGTATTGCGGTCCCAAAGACGGAATATGCATCGCCATAGCGTCTGCTGTCTGCTGGTATCTTTCAGATCGTTTTACATATCATCCCTATTCTCGAGCCTATCTTATCTACTGGGAGATGTTCATAAGATTGATCTCTTTCCTGACAACAGCCATGACCCTTTCAAAAATCAGGAATTTAGTGCTTAGCGAAGAACGGATGACTACCGAATTGATCAAAACACGCAGCCAACTTTCAAAATATACAGGGAATTTTGAAGTGAATCGTTCCGAACCCTCTCCCCTTGACACCAGCAAGAACAATTCAAAATGACCGACAGGCAGGCAAGGCGCCATAGGCCATCTAATTAATGGACTTAGCAGTATTTTTATAATTGTGATTTAACGATGTCTTAAATCAGTCAGGAGGAGTAATGAAAAGAGTTCAATGGATTATTGTAGTTTTGCTGCTGCTGGTACAGAGCAGCACCGTACAGACGGAAGAATACAGTAATTTAGAGGTGAAAAAACTGCTAACCTCTACAACATCCAGTAATGGTCAGCAACTCTCATATCTTCGAACGGATCATCCTGAAGTAACAGTTCTTGTTATTCGTATTCCTTCAGGGGGTTCAACCGGCTGGCATCAGCATCCCGTGCCGGTTTATGCATACATGCTGGAAGGGTCCCTCACCGTGGAAATGAAAGACGGCAAAACATATGAATTCAAAAAAGGGGAGGTGATTCTTGAAGAGATGAACGCCCTGCACAACGGTTATAATTCCGGCAGTGATACGGCAAGTCTTGTTGTTTTTTATACCGGGGCAGTGGGTATGCCAATCGTTATTAAGGAAGAGCCTCAGGCAACCACAGCGCTGAAATGAAGATATCTTCTTTCGAAGGGTTCACGGAACAGATACAATATAAAGATAACGTTCCGCACCGAGAAACGGGAGATTATAGGAAATGGTCTGGGAGTTTAATACGGTGCCGGCTTGGCACAGCCGGGAGATAAGGTTTGAAACATCGGCAAGTTCTTCACTGCTGATCCTGCCTTTCATGGCTATTATCTTGCCGGCGGGAGCCAGAAGCGACATCGCCATCTCAACAAAATGGGCCAGGTCCGTAAAGGCCCGGCAGACGATGACCGAAAAAGCAGGGTTGCCACCTCGAATCCGGTCCGGGTTTGCCGAAAGCGCCTCGACCCGGGTTTGCCAGGCCGCGATGTTGACCAGCCCCAGCGTGCGGATGACATGACGCTGAAAACTGTTTTTCTTGCGGGAAGAATCGATCAGCGTGACCGACAGGGAAGGCATCAGAATTTTGAGCGGAATCCCCGGAAAACCGCCGCCGGAACCAACATCCAGCACGGAAGCTTCCGGGGGAATCCATAACGCCAAGGCCAGCGAATCCACAACATGCTTAATGGCCACCTCCGACGGCAGGGTGATGGCGGTCAGGTTGGTCTTCCGGTTCCAGAGCAGCAATTCCCGAATGTGGGCGCTGAACTGCGCCACCTGGAGTGCGGAAACCTGAACCCCCAGGCTTGCGGCGCCAATCACGATCAGCTGGTTCCATTCCGAATCGCCGATCAGCATTTCAGCAGACACAGGCATTTTCATTTTTCTGCGGCTCGGCCGCGTCGGTGAAATTCATCTCAATGGTCAGATCTCCCCCGCTCATGTTGACGATCGCATGGGGATAGCGTTTTTTAAAAACGTGGAGCATGGAAGAATTCTCCCGAAGCACCGTTGCGGAAAAGCCTTTGTAACCATTTCCCCTGGCGATTTTTTCAAGTTCCTTCAACAGATAAGTGGAAATGCCCATCTTCTGATAATCTTCTCTGACCACAAACGCCACCTCCGCCCGGCCCTCTTCTTCTTCGGCATAAGAGCCGATGGCCATGATTTCACGGCTGCCGCCTTTCTGGGAAAGCCCGATGAGCGACATGTTCTTGCGGTAATCCACGCTGGCCCACTGCTTCTGAACCACTTCATGGGAAAAGACCTTCATTTTGTAAAAAAAACGACGGTAGATGGTCTCTTCTTGAAGCGAGTAGAAAAAATTGCGGTAAGAAAACTCATCTGAAGGCAGAAGTGGCCTGAATTCAACAGTTTTTCCATTTCTCAGTGTCAAGGTGGATTTATAGCCTTCCAGAAACAGCAGATCGTCCTGTGACGGTGGAAGCTGGTCGGCAAAAATGTAATGGCGCGACTTGGCGATATCGATCAACTCTTCACGGAATTTGGGGTGGGCCACCTGTGCCAACTCCATGACCCGCTGGTATATGCCCTTTCCTTTCAGCTCGGCAATGCCGTATTCGGTAACGATGAAATTGACATCTCCGCGCGTGGTGGCAACGCCTGCGCCCTCGCTGAGATGGGGAACAATT
>JAPLJE010000178.1 GCA_026388755.1 Deltaproteobacteria bacterium
CGCACTGGTTGCGGCACTGTCCAGGCTCCTTGAAAAGACCGGCCAAAAGCCACTGACCCGCAAACAGATTGTTCTACTGGCACATGCCATTGAAGAAAGCGTAGCCGGAGTCCCTTGCGGATTTCAGGACCAACTGGCCGCTGCTTACGGCGGGGTTAATGCCTGGTACTGGGAAAATGCCCTGAATGCCGGCGGATTCCGAAGAAAGGTCCTGGTCGGCAAACCCTTTCATGATGATTTTTCCCGGCACATTCTGGTGGCCTATTGCGGCATTCCGCACGAATCCAGACAGATCAACCGTAAATGGGTGGACCAATTTATTCAAGGCACCACCCGAAAAGAATGGGTATCCATCACCAATCACACCCAGCGATTTTCCGAAGCCCTGCGCAACCGTCAGTATCAAAGGGCCGGAAACATCATGAATCTGGAAACCGCCATCCGCCGGAGCATGACTCCGGATGTTCTGGATGACATGGGCACAAAACTCATTCAGGCGGCAAGGAAACTGGACTGCGGCGGCCGGTTCACCGGGGCCGGCGGCGGTGGCTGCATCTGGTCCATTGGGGAAATCAGCGCCATTGATCAGCTTCGAAACACCTGGGAGAAATGTCTTTCTCAAAATCCGGAGGCACGCCTTCTGGATGTTCGGATCGATTCGGATGGATTAATTATGGAATAACCTTTTTTCATCACTTGGAGGCACGTATGTTAAGAAAAAACACGATATGGATATTTGCAGTGACATTGGGATTTGTGGCGTTTGCCGCGAGTCTCGCCTTCTCAAACCCCGACAGCGGAACCAGCGTGTCACCGGATGAGGCCCTTCAAAAACTGATGGATGGCAACAAGCATTTCGTAGAGAACAAGCTGACAAATGCTGCGATGAGCGACGCTGCAACACGAACATCGCTGGCCAAATCCCAGAAACCCTACGCCATCATCCTGACCTGTTCCGATTCCCGCGTTCCGCCTGAACTGGTTTTTGATAAAGGTCTGGGCGAGATTTTTGTGGTGCGCGTTGCCGGAAACATACCGGATCCGGTCGTTCTCGGGAGTATCGAGTATGCCGCGGAGCATCTGGGATCACCCCTGATCATGGTGTTGGGCCATGAGCGTTGCGGAGCAGTCACGGCCACTGTGGACGCGAAAGGAAAGAGCACCGGCAGCGCAAACATCGATGCCATCGTGAAAGTGATTCAACCCAACGTCAAGTTGGCGGCTAAGGATTGCGACGCTTGCAAAGGTGAGAAAAAATGTGCTGAAACAAAGAAAAACGAGTTTGTGGAATGCGTGATCGATGCCAATGCAAAAACAGTGGCTGCCAACCTGACGCGTAATTCCACGATTCTCAAGCATCTGGTCCAAGAGAAAAAGATCAAAATCGTGGCCGCCAAGTATGATCTGGATGACGGTATGGTGACGCTGTTCAAGTAAGTCGGATTGACATTTCGACAATGAGTTTGCATTAATTTTTTTGATTATAACATGAGGATAACAATGAACTTTCAGGATGTGATATTGTCTCTGCAGAAATTCTGGGGAGCAAAAGGATGTGTTCTGGTTCAACCCTATGATCTTCAGGTCGGGGCTGGAACCTTTCATCATTTTACATTGCTAAAGGCCCTTGGGCCGGAGCCCTGGAATGTTGCTTA
>JAPLJE010000168.1 GCA_026388755.1 Deltaproteobacteria bacterium
GCGGCGTTTTGAGCTGATGCGAAACCGTTGAAATCAATCCGCGCTTCAATTCATCCAACTGGCGCATACATGTAAAATCTCTGAGGATGAGCGTCACGCCGGCCAATCGGTTCTCTTTATCCAGAATCGGAATGGCTTCCGGCAGATAAAAACGCTCTTCACCATCCTGAAAGACCTGAATAACAGCGTCAGGGTCTTTGGACCGACTGGAGCGCAAATCGCTGGATGCGCGCGAGAAGATTTCCTTGATTTTCTCGTTTCCCGACGCATCAACCGTGGCTTCCGGCTTCAGACCAAACAGTCTCTGAGCCGCATCATTTGCCAGCTCGATTTCTCCGTTCGGGCTGCAGATGGCAACCGCGTCTGAAAGGCTTTCGAGCGCCAGTTGCGTGGAATGCTGCGTGCGCAGCAGGCGCGCATGGTCATTTCGCCGCAATTTGCGCAGACTGAGGGCCATTTCATTAAACGCTTCAGCCAGTTGTCCCATCTCGTCCCGCGAATGCACGTTGACGACAAGATCCAGATTCCCCTGTTGAATTTCATGCACGGAACGCGGCAGGCCGGCAATGGGTCGAAAGATAGACGGCCAGAGCAAAGCGATGAAGACAACTGCCAGCGCAAAGCCCGAGAACACCAGGAGCAACAGGGTCCGCCGGGTTTCAAGGGCGCGAAGACGCGTCTGACCATCTACGGCAACCATATTGTTCAGGTTCAGATCAATGATTTTCTGAGCCGTATCGCGGAGTTCATCCGATCGGATCAGGAGGTGACTGCGAAAAAAGTTCAGACGCGCAATTTCCGAATCCAATGGCTTCAGAAGGCTTACAAATTCCTCCCGGTAAGTCTTCCACTGTTCGGTCATGCGATCGGTCAACGCCTGCTCCCCCAGAACGGTCACATTTTGTTGCTGGAATTGAAGCCTTTTTTCAAAATCGAGGAGGATGGCTTCGCTTTGGGAATGTGTGCCCTGCGGCATTTCCCAGAGGGATGTCATCGCGATGCGATCCAGCCGTTCGACGGCACCCTTCATTTTATAACATGCGACCACACTGTCATAGTTCTCCCGAAGAATCCGTTCTATGGATTGACTGAAGTCGTTCGAGGTGCGAATGCTCATCATGCCGACGACCAGCAGAATCGCCAGCAGGCCGCAAAAACCGATGATCAATTTGGTCTTCAGGTTCATCGTTATTATCTCTCCTTCATGGGGATATCGGGTATGGGAGATGCAAGCCATATGCCAGCAATGAATTATCATTAAAACTGTTAACAATCATATAGTTATACTACAGAACCCGTAAGAAGACAGGGATGGGGATTTCAAATATCAGGAAATGGTATTCCCAGACATTGCAAAATGAAATGGATCGGATAGACTGAGTTTTATATACCGTATTGCTTCCGGCGCCGCCAGAGCGTCACCGAATCCATACCCAGAACTTTTGCAGCCTCATCAAAAGATTTTGTGGATGCCAGAATGCGGCGGATATGGAGCTCTTCAATTTTTTCAAGTGGAACCCGATCGCCGACATTGGGTACCGGCTCTGCTGATTTCAACCGCATCGGCAAATGCGCCGCATGGATATCTTCGCCATTTGAAAGAAGAACCGCACGTTCTATGGCGTTACGCAATTCGCGAACATTGCCGGGCCATTCATAAGCCCTGAGAGCATCACGCGCATCATCCGTAAGACGCAGAACGCCGCGGTGGTTTTGTCTGGCAAAAAAAACCAGCAGACTTTCAGCAAGCGGAAGAATGTCTTCGCTGCGTTCACGAAGCGGCGGAACAATGATTTCCAGTACATTCAGCCGATAGAAGAGATCTTCACGAAACCGTCCCGCCTTTACCGACGCATCCAGATCGACGTTTGTCGCCGCAATAACACGAACATCGGCTTTGCAAGTTACCACATCTCCGACCCGCTCATAGGATTTCTCCTGAAGAAACCGCAGGAGTTTGGGCTGGAGATACAATGATAAATCTCCGATTTCATCCAGAAAAAGCGTTCCCCCTGTGCAGGCCGCAATCCGGCCCGGAGTGTCACGCAACGCCCCGGTAAATGCGCCTTTCACATGTCCGAAAAGCTCGCTCTCAAGGAGCTCCTGCGACAGAGAAGGACAAGAGACAACCCCGAAGGGTTTGGCTGCGCGACCGCCACCTGGCGCGCCATTGCCAGGGTTCGCTGCATGGCCGGGCTCGGACAGACAAAATCTACTTCCGGAACCTCTGCGTTCAAAGCCCCTTGCAGCGCTTCCACCTTTTGCTCCAGCAAACGCACTTCGGATACTTTCTGCACCAGCAGGGCCACATGATCATGGGTGAAAGGTTTTGAAAGATAATCAAATGCGCCGCGCCGCATGGCCTCAACAGCCGAGTCAATGGAGGCATAAGCTGTGATCACAACGATTTTCATCCAGGGGCAGGCAGCCAGCAGGGCAGGAATCAGCTCCATCCCGGATTCCGCCCCAAGCCGCAGATCAACAAATGCCAGATCGAAAAAGCGCCGGTTTGATTCGAGCAGGGCATCCCTGGAATTTCCGACAGCCGCAACCTGATGCCCTTCGGCCTCCAGCGCCATGGACAGTACCTTGCGGATATTCGGCTCATCATCCACAACAAGGATGGCAAGGCGCTTCCCGATTTTTTCAGATAGTCCCATTCCAGGTCCTGTTATGATTTCATCTGACTTCCGTCGGTGAAAACGGATAGAAGCGTCGTTTATGTATGACCATCACCCTGCTTCCGTGGGAACACTTTACCGGTTGAGTTCCCTGCCGACTTATCTTGTGGCCTTATACACCTTGCTCTGAATGGCTTCATAGAGAGCGGCCAGAGCATCCTGGCACTGAACCGTGGTATTGCGTTTTTGACCCAGTGACAAGGCAAGGGATCGGGCATTGCTGTTCTGGCGTGACAGTTTCATCACTTCCGTGTTGATCCGCCAGAACTCGGCATAGGTCGCATTTGCCTCATCAATCAATGGTTTGCCTTTCGGATTCATCAAAGACGACAGGGCGTCCAAAGACTCATTGACCAACGCATTCTGTGTTCGCATCGTTGTCTCGATCTCGTCCATTTTTTCTTGACGGTTCTCAGCAATATGGGGGGATTGAAGTGCATGAATTTTAAGCACGGCGACCAGCGTCCGCATCGCCAATCTGGTAATTCTGCAGGATTTGTCGTTTGCAACGCCGCTGTTCATCAGAGCGTTAAGGGTTTCTTCCAATTGATTGACGGCTTTCTGCGCTGAGTCAAACGAAAGCTCGTATGCTTTCAGGTTCGTGTTCAGCACGGACAGCGGCAACAATTCCTGGTCAATTTGCCGGAACCGCTCCCAGCAAACGCTGAATTCGCGGAAGAGATCGACTTCCCGACCCATTTTTTCCGCTTCAATCAGTACGCCAAGTTCAATCCTGGCTTCTTCCACTGCGGTGGAAAGCTGCATTGCCTGGTCGGCATAAACGAGAGAGGCTGCATCGGTGTCAGCCAGAACAGCGCTTTTCTCCGCCTCGACCGATGCGTTCAGTTTTACCCGCATTTCGGACACCAGCCGAACTTTCTTGATGTCATTGACAAAGACCGGTTCAAAAAGAACGTCCGCCATTTTCGGCTTAAAGAATATAATCCAAGCCATGAACAACAGAAATGCAATCAAAGCGGCGGCAACGACCAGGGTTCCGATACTTTTACCAGAACGTTTTGCTTTCATATTCTTTTATTCCCTGTTTGTTATGACAGCAGATTCTTTATGTCGGTTAACATCAGATCCGCATTGAGATCATAAAGGATACCATACCATATTGCCCCAAAAAGCCAACGCGAAATTTTATCTATAATCTCATCCGTATCGGCAGGATGACGGTGGTGATCCCATCCCACTGCAAACGGCGCTGGATGGCGAAAGCTGTCTCGTTGTGCAGCATTCTGTGATAGAATTTTTCCAGCCGGAAGGTGATCTGCCCGGTGAAAACGGTGGACCGGGGATATTCGATGGCGATTGTCTTGCACAGGTTCATGGCGCTTTCCACCACATCCGTTCCCACTTCCATGCGATAGTCGGCGGCAAGCCCCAGTTTTCTGGCCAGCGCCACATATTTTTCAAGCCCGCGTGTTACCGATTGCTCCAGGACTGCGACTTCTTCGGCGCCCTTGAACGAACCGGAGTCGACGACCGCCACGGAAACAAAAACGATGTTCTTGTAGATTTTGGGAAAGGTGGTAAGAATGGACAGCAGGGTGTGGACGCCAAACCCGCTGTATCCCGAAACCAGCTGAATGGCGGTCAAGTCCTTTTTGTTCAGAGGGGCGCTATTGGGCGGACCCGATGTGGGAAAGTTCAGCAGCGTTTTGTCCAGCTCCGCAACGCCGCTGCGTACGGTCTGGTAATGATTGCGAATCAGGTAGCAGACGCCGATGACCACGGAGGTGATCAGAAGCGTCATCCAGCCGCCTTCGGTAAATTTCTCCACGGTGGTGATCACCAGAATGGTGGCGCAAAGGGCCAGTCCGACAAGATGAACGCTTAAATGCTGCATCCATTTGGGGTCTTCATTCCGGCGCCGAATGTAGAACCTGGACATTCCCAGTTGAGAAAAGGAAAACGTCACAAAGACGTTGATGGAATACATGATCACCAACGC
>JAPLJE010000584.1 GCA_026388755.1 Deltaproteobacteria bacterium
AACGATGCTGCCGGCCAGGATGCGGCGGTTCATCGCCGGCAACAAGCTGAAGTTTTACAACTTGGATGCGGTCAAAATCGCCAATGCCGTGGGCCTGGGCGGCAGGATCAATATGATTATGCAGACCGCATTTTTCAAACTGGCCAACGTGCTGCCCGTTGAAGAGGCGATTTTGCTGTTAAAAGGCGAAATTAAAAAAGTTTACGGCAACAAGGGTGAAAAAATCATTCAGATGAATATGGATGCTGTGGATCAGACCCTGGCCAACCTTCAGGAAATCAAATATCCCGAATCCTGGAAAGATGCCTCTGGAAGCGACGTTCTTGGCGCTGAACTGCCGGCTTTTGTAGAAAAAGTGATGAACCCCATTCTTGCACAGCAGGGCGACAATCTGCCGGTCAGCGCGTTTCAGCCGGATGGCGTATTTCCAGTGGATACGGCCCGTTATGAAAAACGTGGCGTGGCCATCAATGTTCCCGAATGGATCATCGACAACTGTATTCAGTGCAACCAGTGCGCCTTTGTCTGTCCTCATGCCGCCATCATTCCGATTCTGTCCACTGACGCCGAGCTTGCCGGAGCGCCTGCTGCTTTCGAGACCCGCCCGTCTTTGGGAAAGGAGCTGAAAGACTATAAGTTCAGAGTTCAGGTCAATACCCTGGATTGTCAGGGATGCGGCAACTGCGCGGATATCTGTCCGTCCAAGAAAAAAGCTCTGGTCATGAAACCCATTGAAACCCAGACTGCGGTCCAGGTTCCCAACCATCAGTTTTCTTTAACCATTCCGGTCAAGGATACTCTTTTAAAGCGGGATTCCGTCAAAGGCAGCCAGTTTGTAAAACCCCTGATGGAATTTTCCGGCGCCTGCGCCGGCTGCGGTGAAACCCCCTATGTAAAGGTTCTGACACAGCTCTTTGGCGAACGTATGATCATCGCCAATGCAACCGGGTGCAGCTCGATCTGGGGAGCGCCGGCGCCTTCAACACCGTACTCGGTGAACAAGGACGGGCATGGCCCGGCCTGGGGAAATTCCCTGTTTGAGGATGCTGCGGAATTCGGATACGGGATTGCCATTTCAGTTGTCCAACGCAGAAAGAAACTGGCGGATCTGATGAAGGCGGCTCTGGATACCCCGGTATCGGATGCGGTCAAAGAGGCCATGACCGGCTGGCTGGGCGCCATGAATGACGCCGATGCATCAAAGACTTACAGCGATCAGCTAAAAGGGCTTCTTTCCGGCATGCAGCGAAACCGCCTGATGGATCAGATCTACGGCATGAAAGATCTTTTTGTGAAAAAATCCGTTTGGTCATTTGGCGGCGACGGCTGGGCTTATGATATTGGTTACGGCGGCCTGGACCATGTCATTGCATCCGGTGAAGATGTCAATATTCTAATCCTCGATACCGAAGTCTATTCCAATACCGGGGGCCAGGCTTCAAAATCCACGCCAACGGGTGCGGTGGCCAAATTTGCCGCGTCCGGAAAGAAAATCGGGAAAAAAGATATGGGCCGGATGGCCATGACTTATGGATATGTGTATGTGGCGTCGGTTTCGATGGGTGCAAACAAACAGCAGCTCTTAAAGGCATTTATGGAAGCGGACCAATACCCAGGGCCATCTATCGTTATCTGCTATGCGCCCTGCATCAATCAGGGGCTTAAAAAAGGCATGGGAAAAACTCAGCTTGAAGAGCAGCTTGCGGTTCAGGCTGGTTACTGGCCGCTTTACCGCTATAACCCACTGCTGGTGCATGAAGGGAAAAATCCGTTTACTCTGGATTACGACAAAGCTCCGGATGGCACCCTTCAGACATTTTTATCCGGTGAAAACCGTTACGCCCAGCTTGAAAAGTCTTTTCCGGAAGAGTCGAAAAAACTTCGCGCTCAGATCGAGAAGGAAGTCCTTCAACGGTTTGAAATCCTGAAGCAGATTGCCGATCCGCAGGCAGTCTGCAAGTCTGAAGGATAAAAAATCAGGAGTCGGGAGTCAGAAACTTCCGGCTCCTTTCTTCCGGTTCCCTGCTTTTTTCTTCTTTCTTCTGTCGCCTGTCGCCTGTTTCCTGAGACAGGCGATAAACCGTCTCCATTTCCTGAACGGTCAGATCAAAAGCCCTTCGGCTCAGATAGTTGACCGTTCCTTTTCGTACCAGCGTCCATCCCACGCTGGCGGCCATGCCCGCCGGCGTTGTCTTTCTGATCAGCCGGTAAATCAACAGCGGCCATTGCATCCATTTATAAGCGTTCCAGGATTTTTTTGCGAAAGTTCCGGCCTGACGAAAAAGCGGGTGCTCCGTGGCCGCTTTGACGCTGGATAGATACCTGAGTTCAATGCGGTGAAGACGGCTGAAAATCGGCAGCTTCGCCGTGTCGCAGACCGATTGCAGCCAGAATTGACATCTGGCCAGAATCGTGCCCAGTCTGGCTTCTTCAACCGGTGCAGGACTTTCTGGAAAATACGTTTCGGCGATCACCCGAAGCGCATCTTCAAAACCGGATTTCCATTCCGTGTATCCGGGAGATGAGAAAATCAGAGTATTGACACCTACCAGGCGATTTCGAATATCCTGAATTCGAGGATCCGGCAGACGATATTCTGGCTCATTCAGTTCCGCCAGGTCCGCCAGGTCCTGTTCGATTTCCCCTTCATCCTGAGGTATCGCCTCATGCCGGGATTCATGATCATATGCCAGAATTGCCTGCTTACCGGCAAACAGATAAATATCCATTAAAAAGAAACGGGTCAGGGATAGAATCGTCAACTGATTGGAAAGATAGATCAGCCATGAAAATGGATCCGGCAACAGGATGAGCCGCAGCATATTGACGTGGCTGATCCATTTTCGGTAGCGGATATAGGCCTTAACCGTCCGATATCTTCTGATTCTGTCATACCAGTTCCAGGCTTTTCGAATATGCCGGATGCGCATTTTTTGAAACCGTGAAAACCCCGGCCTGCGCAGAATATCCTGAAGCCGCTCCACAGCGCTGTGAGAGGTGCGGATCAGGCTTCCGGCGGTCACACACAGCTCCGGCTTTTCCTGATCCGGATGAAATGTGGCGGCAATATCCCGCAGATACCCGGCAAGACCGGTAATCTCTATGATTTCCGGAAACCCCGCTTGCCAGATTCCCTGGCAGCGATCCAATACCACCTGAATCGCCTGTTGCCGGCAAGGTCCGGCAGCATAAAGCTCATCCTTCAATTCCCTGAATTCATGCTTTAATGAGCGCTTCCACTGAAGCACTCCTCGAAGACGCCATACCATGGTCAGGGTAGCCAGCGCAATCAGCAGCGCGGCGACCCCAAGCCCGCCATGAAGGACATGATAGAACCGGATGGGGTTCACAGGGAAAACCTCTTACTTTTCACTATCGAGTGTATCGTATATCCCCAGACATCTGATCGTTTCTGTTCTGATCACCCTTGCCATCATTATGATCGGATACTGGGGATTCATGGCCATTAAGGGCTGGAAATTTTGGGTGCCTTCTTTCATGCGTCCATTCGATTATGGATATCGGCAAACTCAGCCTCGATCGCCGTGAAGGCATGGATCACGGCAGGGTCAAAGTGTTGTCCGGCGCCTTCCATGATGATCTCACAGCTTTTCTCGTGGGTGAAGGCAGTTTTGTAATGGCGCTTGGCCCGCAGGGCGTCATAGACATCTGATACAGCCATGATCCGGGCCGAAAGGGGGATATCCTCGCTCACCAGTCCGTCGGGGTAACCGCTGCCATCCCACTTCTCATGGTGCGAGCGCGCAATGGCGATCCCCATATTGATAAAGGCGTTTTTCGGATATTTATGGCGTGCGGCTATCAGCGTATTGGCTCCGATCATGGCGTGGGTCTTCATGACCTCGAGCTCATCCGGGGTGAGCTTGCCGGGTTTCAAGAGGATATTATCCGAAATGCCGACCTTGCCGATGTCGTGCAGGGGAGAAGCGTTGTAGATGTTTTCAACAAAGGAGTCGTTGATGCTACCCGCATAGCGGGGGTTCTTCCGCATTTTTTCGGCCAGGGCCATGGAAAAGGTCTGTGTACGCTCGATGTGATGCCCCGTTTCGTCATCCCGGGATTCCGCCAGCTTTGTCACTGCGTGAATGGTGGCCAGTTGAGAAGCGGAGATCTCCTGTACCTTTTCTTTCACCAGTTCTTCCAGATGGAGATTGTACCGTTTCAATTCGAGCTGTAGCCTTCGCAGGTGCAGATGTGTCTCCACACGCGCGTGGACCTCATCGAACTGGAACGGTTTGGTCACGTAATCCACACCCCCTACGGAAAAAGCCTTGACTTTGTCCGCAGTCTCGCTCAGGGCGCTGATGAAGAGCACCGGAATCTCCTTGAGGGCTTCATCGGCCTTCAGACGCTCGCATACCTCGAAACCGTCCATCTCCGGCATGTTGATGTCCAGCAGAATGAGATCAGGCAGGTTCTTGGCCGCGGCGTTCAACGCCATTTTGCCATTTGGAAATGTCAGCACCTGATAGCCTTTGGCTTGCAGCATTATCTGCAAAAGCTTCAGGTTGGCCGGGATGTCGTCCACGACCATGATAGTTGTTATTTTTTCCGGTTCCTTATTCATTGTCAGTTTCTCCTTGTTGGGGAAAATCATAGGCAAATGCACAGACCGCTTCTGCGAACTTGTCCACTTTCGTGAGGGATAATCGTGTGAACGTACGATTATCCCTATCATTTACACCATTCATTTTGCAACAGATTGTCCTGTTTCAGAAAAACGCTCCGGCAAGGCCATTCCCGTGATCCATGCGTTAGGGTTTTCGAATTTACATGGAAAGAAGTCATGAACTTATTCTCCAGTTAAAAAATGGGAAGGTCAAATGCATATAAATGATGTTTTGTTTTCAACGATATTATGATATTTTTATTAAAACGGTAGGACTACGGCAAAATTAATGAGGAGGGTATTCGGATGATAACCCATAGGAATACATCTTGTCTCGGCCGTTTATTTTTTAGTCCGTTCTTCTTCTTGCTGATTTTCTCATGTTTTGGAGCCCCACCCACAAGAGCCGATGATCGGATTGTGACGGTCGGTGTCTATGAAAATGCACCGAAGGTCTTTACCGCTGAATCCGGGCAGCCCGCAGGCATCTTTATTGATATCATTGAACATATCGCGAAAGTCGAAGGTTGGAATCAGCGCTATGTATCCGGCACTTGGGGGGAGGGATTGGATCGCCTGGCAAAAGGGGAAATCGATCTCATGCCCGATGTGGCATTTACTGTGGATCGGGAGAAAACATTTTCCTTTCACAAGGTGCCGGTCCTGTCCTCCTGGTCTCAGGTATATGCCCTCAAAGGCAGCGGGATCCAATCGATATTGGATTTGAACGGAAAGCGAATCGCGGTTCTGGAGCGTTCGGTTCAGCAGGAAGTATTTATCCGGCTCGCCAGCGGTTTCAATGTAAACACCACGCTCATTTCCATGCCGGATTACAAAACCATGTTCGAGATGGTTGCCGGAGGTGAAGCCGACGCCGCCATCACCAACCGTTTCTACGGCTTGATGCATGGCAAAAAGATCGGCCTTGAAGGCACGGCGGTTATATTTGATCCTTCCGACCTTGTTTTCGCGGCGACTCGGGGCGACCCCAAACAGTTGCTGGACACCCTTGACAGCCATCTATCGGATCTCAAAAAAGACCCCCAATCGGCGTATTATCAGTCGCTGAAAAAATGGACATCCGAAGAGGTCCGGTTCAACTTGCCGGCATGGCTGCAATTCCTGGCTCTTGTCGTGGGTGTTGCCCTGCTCACAAGCCTTGCGGGAAGCTTTGTTTTAAAGTATCAGGTCAATGCCCGCACCCGTGAGTTGAAACAAATCAATCTGGAAATGGAGCAGCGCATCATCCGGCGCACGGCGGAACTGGCCGCGGCCATGGAGGCGGCCCTGGCAGCCGACCGGATCAAATCCTCCTTTCTGGCCACCATGTCCCACGAATTGCGCACGCCGCTCAACTCCATTATCGGCTTTACCGGCATCATGCTCCAGGGCCTGGCCGGGCCCCTGAACCCGGAGCAGCAAAAACAGATGACCATGGTTCAGAACAGTTCCCGCCATCTTCTGGCCTTGATCAATGATGTACTGGATATTTCCAAAATCGAGGCCGGCCAACTGGATCTTTCCGTTGCATCCTTTGATCTGAGGCCATCCATCGAAAAAATCGTCAGGCTTGTTTCGCCGCTGGCCGAACATAAGGGGATCGATCTGCGGGCGAACATCGCTCCGGATGTCGGGACGATTACCACGGATCAGCGCCGCCTGGAACAGGTCATTCTCAATTTGCTCAGCAACGCCGTTAAATTCACTGAAAAAGGACACGTGTGCGTTGCCTGCCGGACTGAAAACAATCATTACTGCTTGTCTTTTGCCGATACCGGTATCGGCATGCAGCCGGAAGAAATCGCCAAGCTTTTCCAGCCGTTTCACCAGATCGATTCCGGTCTCACCCGCAAGCACGAGGGCACCGGCCTTGGACTTTCAATTTGCAAGAAGATCATTGACATGATGGGCGGCTCCATCGGTGTTGTAAGCCGATGGGGACAGGGAAGCACCTTTACCGTACATATTCCGAGACAGCCGGGAGGGTTGCCATGAACGACACGCTACTGATCATTGAAGACAACGACCAGAATTTTTACATGATGCGCTTTCTTCTGGAAAAGAATGGTTTTAAGATCATCGGCGCGGAAGACGGACGGAAAGGTATCGAAATGGCATTGAACTGCAAGCCATTGGCTATTTTGCTGGACATCCAGTTGCCGGAAATGGACGGATATGCCGTGGCCGCGGAACTGAAAAAACATGATGAATTGGATGGGGTGCCCATCATCGCGGTGACTTCCTATGCCATGGTGGGAGATCGGGAACAAATCCTGGCTGCCGGCGCCACAGGCTACATCGAAAAACCCATCGACCCGGAAACCTTTGTGGCCGAGATCATCCAATTTCTGCCGAAAGATCGGGAAGACAAGGAGAAATAAGATGAACACGCTCATCGTGGACGACCAGGAAGAGAACCGATATCTGCTGGAAGCGCTTCTCAAGGGAAACGGACATGATGTTCAGTCGGTCGCAAACGGCGCCGAAGCCCTTGAACGGCTGAAATCCGGCGGGATTGATTTGATTGTCAGTGACATTCTCATGCCGATCATGGACGGGTTTGAGTTATGCCGGAAAGTCAAGACGGACGAAGGACTGCGCCATATCCCGTTTATCGTTTACACCGCCACCTACACCGGTCCCCAGGATGAGGCATTCGCCTTCAAGATCGGCGCGGACCGATTCATTCAAAAGCCCTGCGATCCGGATGTGTTCATGGAAGCGCTTCGTGATGTCATGGCATCCGCCAGGCGCACGGATATCGCCTCAACGCTGCTGCAGGAAGATGAAGTCCTCAAGCTTTACAGCGAACGGCTGGTGAGAAAGCTCGAGCAGAAGATGCTGCAACTGGAAATAGAAATCAAGAGGCGGCAAGAGGCTGAGGAAACACTGCGGACAAACGAGCGCAAATATCGTCTGCTGGCCGATAATACCCTGGACGTTATTTGGACGATGAACCTGGATCTTATGTTTACCTATGTAAACATGGCCGTCCGCGATTTGACGGGGTACTCGCCGGAAGAATGGATCGGAAGCCGAATGTCGGAGCATTGCGACGTGGAAAACCTGGCGAAAATAGTACAGGTCATCGCCATTGAAATGGCCAAGGGGCCTGACGGAGCCGGCGTCATTTTGGAAACCGAGCTGCTCAAGAAGAATCGGAAGCCGGTTCAGATCGAGATCCATGGCAAGGTTATCTTCGATGAAAACGGTGCGCCAATTATTCTGCAGGGCACCGCGCGGGATATATCAGAACGCAAGCGATCCGAGAAGATGCTGCGGGAAAGCCAGGAAAAATACAAATCCATATTGGACAATATTGAAGATGGTTACTATGAAGTGGATTTGGCCGGAAATTTTACCTTCTTCAACCATTCCACGTGCAGAATTCTGGGTTATTCAAGTTCCGAATTAATGGGCATGAACAATAGAGAATACATGGACCCGGAAAATGCCGGAAAAGTGTTTCAAACATTCAATCGCGGATTCACAACCGGAGAGTCTTTCAGGGCGGTTGATTGGGAGGTTATAACCAAGGAGGGGATTATATGTCATCTGGATACCTCTGTTTCTTTGGTTAGAGACGCCGAAGGAAACGTGTCCGGTTTTCGGGGGATTGTGCGAGACGTCACCGAGCGCAGAAACGCGGAAAAAGAAACGATCCGGCTGACGGAACAGCTCCAGCAGGCCCAGAAATTGGAATCCATCGGCAGACTTGCCGGAGGGGTGGCCCACGATTTCAACAATCTGCTGTCCGTTATCCTGGGATATGGAGAAATCGTATTGGAAGCCCTGGACAGGGACCATCCCCACCATGAGCCGCTGGAGATGATCCATCAGGCAGGGATCCGGGCCAAGGATCTTACCCGGCAGCTACTGGCATTCAGCCGCAAGCAGGTCCTTGAAATGCAGGTTGTGGATGTTAATCACGTCGTAACCGGGTTTGAAAAGCTGCTGCACCGGATGATCGGTGAAGACATTCAACTGAATCTGGCGCTGACTGCCGAGCCGCTTACGGTGAAGGCGGACACGGCCCAGTTGGAGCAGGTGCTGATGAACCTGGCGGTCAACGCCCGTGACGCCATGCCTGATGGTGGGATATTGACGATTGAAACTGCGGTTGTTGAATTAGATAATGCCTACGCCGAAAAAAAGCCCGGTGTTCTTCCCGGCAGTTACGCCATGATCGGTGTCAGCGACTCCGGCTGCGGCATGGCAAAAGATACCCTGGACCGCATCTTCGAGCCGTTTTTTACCACCAAGGACAGGGATAAAGGCACGGGTTTGGGGCTGGCCACCTCTTATGGCATCGTCAAGCAGCATGGGGGAAGCATTTGGGTCTACAGCGAACCTGACAAAGGCACCGTATTCAAGATATACCTGCCGCTCTGCGCTGAAAAAGATGTGGTGAAAGCCCTGCCGGCGAAACTCTCGCCACCGCTGACCGGTTCGGCCACGGTGCTGATCGTGGAGGACGACCCGTCTGTTCGAAAGCTTGCAGGTCTGATACTCGCGGCTCATGGATACACGGTGATCGAATCGGATGACGTAACGGATGCCATTGCCAAGGCTGTGGCGCTCGCAAGCCCCATCCATCTGGTACTCACAGACGTGATCATGCCGCAAATGAAAGGCCCGGAGGTATTTGCAAAGATCCGTGAAAACCACCCCGAGGCCAAGGTGCTGTATATGTCCGGCTACATGGACAACATGATTGCATGCCACGGCATACTGAACGAAGGAGTTCAGTTTATCCAGAAACCGTTTACAGTCAGAGGTCTGCTGGAAAAGTGCTACAAAGTACTTTATAGTGAGTGAGGTAATTTCCCCGAACAGGCATTCAATGAAGCTGAAACATAAACTCCTTCTGTTATATGTACTTTGCGGATTTATCATACTGGCTGTATTGGGCTTTTTTTTATCCATTCAGCTAAAGAAAAGCCATCTGTCGACCATCGAATCGGGAATTGCCAAGCAGCTTGAAAATCTTGATTTTTCGCTGACATCCGTCATTGAAGAGGTGAAACACGGCATTCAGGTGCTTGCAGCCAATGAAATGGTTTGTTCGCGAAACGATGAAGACTTCACCCGTTTTCTTGATGGCGACGAAGAAAACTTTCAATATCATATCGGTGAAACAGAATCGCGCATTATCGATATTTTTCAAATCTACCGAACCACCCATCCCTATGTCAATTCGGTCTACATGGGACGGGAAAACGGCAGTTTCGTCCGCTCCCACAAAAGGCACCGGACCAGTTTCTATGACCCCCGCATCCGTCCGTGGTACGCTCTGGCAAAAGACCATCCCGGCCAGGTGATGATCACCTCGCCCTATCGATCCGTAACGACCCCGGATGTCAATATCGGCGTGGTGACCGCGCTTGTCGATACTGCGGGCGATGGTTTCGGCGTGATCGGGGCGGACATCACATTGGCCAATCTGACGGATTACATTTCCGGCTACCGTATCGGTGAAGACGGGCAAATGCTTCTGGTGGATGACAACGGCACCATCATTGCCTGCGGGGAGGAAGCACTGCGCTTCAATTCCTTGAAAAACCTTGTCGCGGACAAAGCCGACACCGTTCTGACGCAACAAACAGGCAGTTTTTTTATCGATGGGGATCATAACGGCCGGTATTTCATTTTTATCACATCCGGCAATCTGGGATGGAAAATCGCCGCCATGGTCTCA
>JAPLJE010000115.1 GCA_026388755.1 Deltaproteobacteria bacterium
CAAAACCAGCGCGATCTGAAGTTTGCCATTTCCGGGTAGAACCCACGAAAAAAGAGACCGTTTAACGATAGGAATTTGTTCCTTTTCCATAACATCGATTCCCTCTTTTTTGAAGTGATGATGGATTTTTATAACAGAAAGCATTTTCAAATATCACACTGCCTGCAGCCGGATCATCAATGTATAAATATCATGACGATTCTGGCACAATAAGTGCTTTTATCAACAATGTCCAGTATATTTCGAAAGAGATTTATTCGTAATTCTATAGATAAAAATTCGTTGATGTGTCAAGGTGGAAAAGGCTAACGGAGTGTTCATAATAAAAACAGCCAAATCAGTGCCTTTTGGGGACCGATTTCAATCACATTATTTAGCTTGACTTCACCTGTAACTTTTATTAAATTCGAAACCTTTATGTACGTAATCATGGAACGCTACCATGCGATAACCTGTTAACCCAACAATTATTGAAAGGAGAAGGTAACACATGTCAGAATTAATCCCACCTCATGGCGGAAAAGGCTTGACCTGCTGTTTGCTCGAAGGTGCAGAACGGGCAGCTGAACTGAAAAAAGCACAGGGCCTCAAAAAAATCAACGTCAGCCCCCGTGAAAAAGGTGACCTGATCATGATGGGCATCGGCGGATTCAGCCCCCTGACCGGTTTTATGACCAAGGCTGATTGGAAAGGTGTTTGCGAAAATTATCTTCTGGCAGACGGCACTTTCTGGCCCATTCCGGTAACCCTTTCCGCTTCCAAAGAAGAGGCTGCCGCAATCGCAATCGGCGAAGAAATTGCGCTGTTTGATCCGGAACGCAAAGAGTTCATGGCCACCATGAAGGTCACTGAAAAATTTGAGATGACCGACGCGGACAAGAAGTTTGAATGCGAAAAAGTGTATATGGGCGAAGGCACCAAAACCGCCGAAGATTTCTGGAAAATCGCCAAAAATGATCATCCCGGCGTTCAGATGGTGATGGAACAAAAGCCCGTCAGCCTGGCCGGTCCGGTTAAAGTGCTCAGCGAAGCCGAATACCCCACCAAATATGCCGGCGTCTACATGAGACCGGTTGAATCCAGAAAGATTTTTTCTGAAAGAGGCTGGAATGAAGTGGCTGCCCTTCAGCTTCGTAACCCCATGCATCGGTCCCATGAATATCTGTGTAAAATTGCTGTCGAAGTCTGCGACGGCGTTTTCATCCACTCTCTGGTCGGCAACCTGAAACCCGGCGACATTCCTGCGGAAGTCCGCGTGAAATGTATTGCTGCTCTGGTAAAGAATTATTTTGTGGAAGACAAAGTCGTTCAGGGCGGGTATCCGCTGGATATGCGCTATGCCGGTCCCCGTGAAGCCCTTCTTCACGCCACCTTCCGCCAGAACTATGGGTGCTCGCGCATGATCATCGGCCGCGACCATGCCGGCGTGGGTGATTTCTACGGTATGTTCGAAGCACAAACCGTTTTTGACAAGATTCCCAAACCAGCCGGCGGAAAAGCGCTTCTTTGTACGCCGCTCAAAATTGACTGGACCTTCTACTGCTATAAATGCGATGGCATGGCATCCCTCAGAACCTGCCCCCACGGCAAGGCAGACCGCGTTCTTTTAAGCGGTACCGCGCTACGCAAGGGACTTTCCGAAGGAACGCCGATTGCGGATCATTTCGGTCGTGACGAAGTACTCGTCATTCTTAAGGAATACTATGCCGGTCTTGACGAAAAAGTCGAGGTCAAGCTGCACGGCGCTGCAACGGGCAAATAATCACCCCGGTATCGTCTGATTAAAGAAAAAGGAGATGCGCTAAAAAGGCATCTCCTTTTTTTATTCTGAAACAACGCCTCTGGCGGTCGCCGTTGCCAGATACCGGACGAGGGTCAGCCCGGCCTGCTCCGTGCTGCTACCAAAAGCTACGATGCCATCCTCATGACCGCCCATCGCAAAAATCTTCAGTACGCTGACCGGCGTGTTTTGAAATAACCGGCAGACCTCTTCGGCCATTTCAGGTGTTCCGTAAAGGACATCCCGCCGGGTTACAGGAAGCCCGATCGAATCCGCCCGAGCCCAGATCTCCGGTGAATGCGCATGAATCACCGCACCGATCCTGTGGTCCAGGCGGTAAAGACTCCCGTGAGTCAGGGATTCAGAAGAAGGCCGGACAACACCTTCGGCGACAACGTTGTTGGTTGCGGAATCAAAGGTTTTGACAAGGGTATAATGCTCGGGGAAAAGCCTATCCATGCCGCCGGTTTGTGTGCCGCTTATGATAAATGAAGTTGCATTACCAGATTCCATCCGGATGCTGATATTTCCAAACCCCAATCCCCCATAACGAGTTGGGTCCTGTCCGATCAAGCCAAGCCTGTAAAGAATCTGTCGCCAGGCATTAAGGCTACAAAGCATCGCCGCGGGCAGCGGATCACCTGGCAAAAAAGTCAGGTTAAACTGAACAACGCCTTCATGCAGCATCATGATGAGCCACCAGAAATCGGTTCATGGGCATAGGCTTCAGCCGGAATAACGGAAAAGTCGGCTTTCCCCGGCAGTTTCCAGTGCATCTCAACGGCAGCCGTGCCTTTTCGCTGGAAATACTGAATCATGACCGGGTACCATCCCGGTTTAGGAATATCCAGTACCGCCTGTGGCGTAAAACGGTCGGGATGAACTTTCGGGTCCGTTAAAATGGTTTTACCGCAGATTTGAACCCGAATTCCATCATTCGATAAAGCCATCATACCGTATTCCCCGGTTTCGGAAAATTTCAAAAAGCCATTCATTTGAATTCCAATGCCCTGGCTGACGCCGCTGTCAAAAATCAGTTCTTTTTCGCCAAAATGATGATTGAGAAAAAGGATGGGGTTGCCCGCTTTTTCTGTCGTCATTTTAGGATCCAGAACGGGCATCTCATCGATATGCCTGAAGAATTTATAGATGTAGATTGTTGAAAGGCCGAGTTTGAGTACCTTGTCATCGGACAGCGCTCTGGCCGGTGTCAGACCACTGATCTCAAAGGGTTGAAGCGCATGCAGTTCAGGTTCCGCTGCTAACCCCTGTCCCACTCCTGCAAGAAACGTCATCAAGCTTATCCATAGGATTAACTTTAGAATTTTCATAGATTCTCCTTTTGTTTTTTAGTAAATCGTTCATAATGGTCATTATCTTACCGAATTCCAATAGAAATCACAATGTCATGATTTGATAATAATTGCTGTCCAGTGTGCAAAGCTTCATCTTTACAGCCTGTAAAGAAGATTGACAGATTTTGGTCTCCCTGATATGCATTCATTTATGATGCTTCCTGTCTTTGGCAATTATTCCTGGCAGATAGACACTACGGAAAGCTATCTCCGCTTATGTGGCATGTGGATTGCTTTTCTATTTTCAATTGTGGCATTTCAATATGATATTGTGGAGGCGATCCGATAATCCATATGAAAAAAACCTTATACAGCAGCCTGAGAAGAAAAATCATTTCACTGACATTGACCGTATCGCTTGCCCCGTTGATTCTGCTGGGTGCAACGATTTATTATCAGTTCGAGAAAATGTACAAAGAAAAAATTGAAGAGCAGATCAAATACCGTTCCCAGGCTCAGTCTGAAGCTGTTGACCGATTTCTGAGAACCCGCATGGCCATCCTGGGTTTGATGGCGGACACCCATTCATTCTGGCAGATGACCGATGAAAACAACCTGTCTCAGCTCTTTCATATGATGAACTTGCGACAGGGCAATTTCGTGGATCTTGGCGTGATTGACAATGTCGGGGACCACAGAGCCTATGTAGGCCCCTATGATATTAAAAAAATCAATTATTTTCACGAACCCTGGTTTGATGAGGTGATGAGTAAAGGGATCTATATCAGTAATGTATATACTGGCTACCGAAAATTGCCGCACTTTATCATCGCGGTTCGCCGCCAGGAAAATCAGCAGACCTGGATTCTTCGGGCAACCATTGATCCGGAAGTTTTCGGCGAAATCGTCAGATCCGCCCAGGTCGGAAAAACCGGAGATGCCTATATTGTCAATTCAGATGGAATATTTCAGACACTGCCCCGCTTTGACGGTGAAATCCTGTCGAAGTCGATGATCCAGCCCTCCCTGTTCGGCAGCGGCACGACGGTGATCACAGCCGACAGTAAGATCGGAAAGACCTCTCTTTACGCTGGAAGCTGGCTCAAAAACAATAAATGGCTTCTGGTTATCAGCCAGGAAGTATCCGATGAGATGGAAAACCTTTTTGCAACGCAATATATGGAAATATTCATCATCCTCTCCGGTGTCCTGGCCATCATCCTGACAACTGTACTGACCACCCGCATGGCCATTAATCGGTTGATTTCCAATGAAGCCAGGATGAATGAGCTCAACGCTCAACTGATGCAATCGGACAAGCTGGCGGCCTTGGGGAAAATGGCTGC
>JAPLJE010000280.1 GCA_026388755.1 Deltaproteobacteria bacterium
CAATTCCGAGGGCAGAAAAACAGAACAGGATATTGAAAGCCAGCGAATGCAAGTCCGAACGCTGATGATCATCATATTCACCCTTATGCTGGCGGTTGTTACGGGGCTGGCTTTTTTGCTTTCCCGAAGAATCACCAAACCTATACTGGCGCTTCATGAAGGGGTTATCACCATAGGAAACGGAGATCTCGATCATTATATCGATGTAAAAACAGGCGATGAACTGGAAAGTCTGGCGTATGCATTCAATGCCATGACAGGCGATCTCAAGCGGTATATCCAAAATATGCGGGAGACAACCGCCGCCAAGAAGAAAATCGAAACCGAACTTGAAATTTGCAGTCAGATTCAAACCAGTCTGCTGCCCAAGACATTTCCGGAACTGTCGGGATGGGAAATACAGGCCTGTTTTTTCCCAGCCCGTCATGTTGCTGGAGATTTCTATGATCTTTTTTTACATGAGGATGGCGAGAAGTTGTTTTTTGTCATTGCGGATGTATGTGACAAAGGTGTTGGACCTGCGATGTTTGCTGCGATTATCCGAACTCTTTTCAGGGTTTTTTCCATCAGGGACGCTTCGGCGGGGGGTGAGGATAACACCTGCAATCTGGAAATGAATGTGCTGATCGAAAAGATCAACGACTATATTGCCGAAAATCAGGCCGAAACAGGTTTTTTTGCAACGGTGTTTGCCGGCGTCCTTGAGCTTTCGAGCGGTTTGCTCAAATACGTAAACTGTGGACACAATCCGCCTTACATTGTGGATGTATCGGGCACCATCACGGACAGCCTGCGTCTGACAGGGCCTGTTCTGGGGGCCATGGCGGGTATGACCTATAAATTCCGTGAAGTCGTACTGGCTCCTGGGGATACGTTATTTACCTATACGGATGGACTGTCGGAAGCCCATAACGTCAATATGGAATTATTTTCCGATGAACGGGTTCGGCAGATCATCAGGCAACCAGCTGCTTCCGTAAAATTGCTTTTGGAACGCATTGTTAAGGATGTAAATGAACACATGAAAGGTATCGAGCAGTTCGATGATATCACGATGCTGGTGATACGCAGAAAAACCTGATGTCATCATCAATTTCGCAGATCCGGACGGTGCGTTGCAGTTTCCGTTGAAAAGGGCCAACAATGACGAATCTTGGACGATTGATATGGAGTTGCGCATGGGTACTGTTGAACGCCATTACAGTGCAGGCTGCTGATTATCCGCCAGATATCCAGCGCATCATGGACAGGGGCAAATTGATCGTGGCAATGTATTATAAGGATATTCCGCCTTTTTTTATGCATCTTCCCGTAAAAACCAAACCGGAAGGGATGCGATGCCTGCCTTCCGGTGATGGATATTTCTGCGGAGTGGATGTTGAACTGGCGTTGGGGATTGCTGACAAACTGGGCGTTGCCTGTGAATTTCAGCGGAAAGCCGAAACGTTTGATAACCTCATTGATATCCTGGAAAGACACGAAGCCGATGTGGCGATTTCCCTGCTGAGTAAAACCCTGGACCGATCCCGAAAGGTGCTTTTCACCAGACCGTATGTGTCGCTTTACAATGGCATGCTGTTGAATCGCCTTTTTCTGGCGACACATTCGGAAGACAGTTCGCTGATATCAATCCTGAATCACCCAACCGTAAAAATTGGCGTCAAAGGCGGAACTTCCTGGGTTCAGTATGTCAATCGCTTGTTTCCGAAAGCTGCCATCCGGGAATATCCATCCTGGGATCCCGATGCGATCTCAGCGGTGCGCAAAGGTGACGTGATGACGGCCTATGCCGACGAAATCGAGATCAAAAAAGTGATTATCGCTAAACCCGATGTGGCGATAGAGCTTAAATCCGTTATTCTCAAAGACATAACGGATCCCATTGCCATGGCTGTGCCCTGGGACAGTTTCCAGTTGCTGCAGTGGCTGAATGCATATATGGAAGAGATGAAGGTTGCCATGACAGCGGACAGTATCCTTGGCAGGTATTCGGAAAGTATCAAGGGATCTGCTGAGCAGATCGTTTCCGGGGAATCTCAACAATGAACAGTCAACAATCAATCCGGGGTGATAAATTCCAGTGGCTGACAAGCCCGTGGGCGATACTGGCGGGAATATCCGCTGGCGTTATGGTTGGGGTTTTCTATAAAGATTTTGCCAATTTTCTGGCGCCTGTTGGAAAGCTTTATCTGGCGCTGCTCCAGATGTCGGTGTTGCCCATTATGATATGCGCCGTGGTATCCAGTCTGGCCAATCTGCTCAGATCAAAAATGGCCAGTCGGTATCTTGTGCGTATCATCGTTGTTTTTCTGTGCGGGTTGTTTTTTTCGGCTAGTGTTGGCGTCTGTATTGGCGTATGGGGAGGATTCGGGAAAACCCTTGATCAGCGCTCCAGGAATGCTTTGGGGAAAATGTTGACGGAAAATGAAGCGGGTCCGAATCTTGAAAATACACCGGAGGCAACGCCGGAATCGTTTATATCCATCTACGATCCATTAAAGAAAGCCGGGCAATATCATCCTTTCCAGGATTTTCTATCGGGAATTGTGCCCAGCAACATCTTTTCCGCATTGAGTCAGGGAGAGAATCTGAAAATTCTCTTCTTTTCAATCGTGTTGGGGGTTGCGTTGGCAACCGTCGGGATGAGGCAGACGGATCAGATTATCCATGTGACATTTGTTCTGTTCAAGGCGTTTGAAAATATTATCGGGTGGATGATGTATTTTCTTCCGTTTGGGTTATTCTGCCTTTTGGCGGGTCAGGTCGCTCATGTCGGAATTTCGATAATAATGGCCTTGCTGCAATATGTTGTGATGATCTATGTGGCAGCAATCATCATCGTATTGATTAATGGAATTATCATACGGTTTATGAGCAGGACTTCGTTTTTATCCACATTTCTTGCCCTGAGAAAACCATTGATCATTTCATTCGGAACGCGAAACAGTTTCGTGGCCATGCCGTCCGCCATCCATGCGATGTCAGAGGATCTGCGGTTTGAAAAAGAAACGACCAACCTGCTGATTCCACTAGGCATTACCCTTTGCAGATTTGGAACCGTGATGACGTTCGGTCTTTCGACCATTTTTTTTGCGCAACTCTACAATTTACCCCTTGGTCCGGGAAGCTATGGCGTGATACTGTTCGGGACTGTTCTGGCGGCTCTGGCGTCAGCGGGAGCTCCAGGTGCAGCCACCATCGGGATGCTTTCCCTGGTGTTCAATCCTCTGGGGTTGCCGGTGGAAGCCGCGATTGCCCTCATGCTGGCGGTAGATCCACTTATAGATCCCATTATTACCCTCGTGAACGTTCATACGAACTGTACATGCACCGCGTTGATTGCAAAACCTGTTGAGGATACAGCATAAAGGCAAAATGCTTTGGTTTTCTATCTGCTTTCTTCGATGCAGAGCTGAATCCGGGTGCTGATTACCGTTTTGACGGAGCCGGGACCGCTGATGGACAGTTGGATATCCTGACAACCGGGACTCAGATCCTTGTCATCGAATTCACATTCCCATCCCAGGGGCAGCAGCGGATTCAATGCCCCGGAAAGTCCCAGGAAAGCCGGCAAATACGGCCGCTGAGTGGTAAATACAGCCTGCCGGAACGTTTTGCCGATGCCTATCTGAAGTGAGTCCACCTGGGATAGCCGTCGGTAGTCCACTGCCCATCCTCGGACAACATAATGACCTGCCCCTTTTTGAACCGTCGCCACCCTCCTGTCCTTCCACTTGCTGTCTTCAAACCCTTTGTCATTGATGGTGTCGATGTCATATTCAATGTTTCCTTTGGGATCCACATAGCGGTTGCGAACCCAGTCCAGAAAGTTATCCCGGTTGTGAACTTTGCCGGTTGTATGCAGCCATTCGCTGTATTGGTTGAAAAAGAGCACGCCGATGGAATCTGAATACGGAATGACGCCAAAGCGCCAGGAAAACTGCTTTTCAAGGGTTTCAAGGGGCGGGTCATCATTCAGGATCAGAGCAATGGCGCTGGCCATGCCGGATCGATCCGCCCCCCTGTAACAGTGCAGAAGAATAGGCCGCGGGGCGGACAGCAGCGCATCCACGAGTTGATTTAACCGGTTGAACTGGGGAAGTTCATGGGAGCCGAACCCGATATTGAGCATCTGAACCTGATGTTTTTCGGCAACAGCCTTTTCATTCTCATACCAGAGTGCGCCTTTTTCAGATCCCAGCAAAGCAATGATGGTACGAATCCCATTGGCTTGGATGACCGCATCCAGACGGGAGGTCGAAAGTTGGGCGCTTCGGTAAACCTGGTTTTCGATTACGGGGAAAAATCGGGGATTCAGGGAAATATGCCACCAGATTGCGCCACCGATGACCATGGCAAGTGATATCGCCGCAATCCATTTGTGAATGTGCCTGCTAAGCTTTTTCATAAACCAGTTACGCCCCACTTGGAAACGGCTTTCAATTCTGTGTGAAACATGGTAATTTTTCATGTTATTGCGGAGTCAGGGGGTTGAACATCCAGTTGGTCCGGAACCTCCCTGCAGCTAAACCCTGAACCGGCTTTGCGCCATTGTGCAAGGCGGCTTTCAGTTGAGATCCGTTTGGGTCACGATGTTTTCCATGAAAATTTTATCATTCAAACGGTTGGGATTTCCCGACCTTGATTACAGGATACGATCATGAACTGGCTTACCCGCCGCTTTCCCAATTTTGAATATCGGATAGCGATACTGATTGGCATTGCTTTTCTCAGCCTTTTTCCCCTGCTTGGGGCTGCTCCGCTATTTGATGAGGACGAAGGGTTTTACGCGGAAGCCAGCCGGGAAATGCTTGAAAACGGAAACTACCTCACCGCTCACATCAATGGCGCACCGCAATATGATAAGCCCATTCTCATATACTGGCTTCAGGTGATCAGCTTCCGAATTTTTGGCCTGAATGAATTTGCTGCCCGCTTCCCTTCAGCCTTGGCAACTTTTCTATGGATGCTGGCGATTTTCAGTTTTACCCGTCGCCACTTAGGGCTTCAAAGCGGCTTTCTGTCGGCCTTATTTTTCATCAGCGCCATCCAGGTTACCATTACCGGCAAGGCCGCGCTTGTTGATTCCGCCCTGAATCTTTTTTTAACCCAATGTCTTTTTCATCTATATGAATACACGCAAAACAAGCACCGTCGGATTTATACCGCCGCCGTTTATGCTGGGCTTGGTTTTCTGGCCAAAGGCCCGGTAGCAGTTGTCATTCCGTTTGGCGTCAGCCTGATTTATTGCCTGATGCAAAGACAGTTTCGACTCTGGCTGAAGATGGTTTTTAACCTTCCCGCGATTCTGATCTTTATTGGTATAGCGCTACCCTGGTATGTGCTGGAATACCTGGATCAGGGCATGATCTTTATACAGGAATTCTTTCTAAAACACAATTTAGAACGTTTTTCACGGACATTTGAAGGACACTCCGGTTCCCTGCTCTATTATCTTCCCGTGATTATTATCGGAACACTTCCCCATTGCGGCCTGCTGGTTGCCCTTGTTCGCCAGGCCAGATCGCTCCTGAAGCAGGATGTGTATCGTTTCTGTTTCATCTGGGTTGGGTTTGTGCTGATCCTGTTCTCTTTCGGGAGTACCAAACTCCCCCATTATATCCTTAGCGCATTCCCGCCACTTTTCATCCTGTATGGGGGCGTTTATGAACGATTGGCCCGTCTGCGATCATATCTTGCGCCGGCAGCCGCTTTTCTTGGGATATTTTTGATTCTTCCGCTGGCCATTCCGCTGGTCATGCCGTATGTCCGGGATGATTTCGCCGTTTGCATGATGGGGGCCGGCCAGTCGCTCTTTGGTGCGGGCTATTATCTTTTCTGCGGCCTTCTGATCGTTTCCGTCACGCTTCTTTTCTTCGCCAAGCAATCCGGATTACTGAAGCCTGCCATCGTGGTTTCCGTAGCCTATCTGCTTCTGGTCAATCTGGCCCTGATGCCGCGCATCGGGGGGTTGATGCAGTCTCCGGTCCGGGAAGCGGCGCTGATTGCCTCCCAGCTTCCCGAACGGGCGGTGATGTGGGGGCATACCCTGCCCAGCTTCATGTTTTATACCCGCAATTTTGTTCAAATGCGTCATCCGGCTTCGGGGGATTTGCTGATCACCAAAAAGACACGCCTGGCCGAGGTTGGCCCATATGAAATCCTTTATGAGAAAAACTGTATTGTCTTGGCGCGAATACTGAGTCAGAGCCCATAATCCCACCTTTTTGTTATTGGCTCTTTCTTTGATGTATGGCCTTTAAAACATGTGGATAAACGGAGGCTGTAATGATCTGATAGCCTTTGGCATTGGGGTGGATTCCGTCTGCCAGGTTGAGTTCCGGCTTTCCTGCAATGCCTTCCAGAAAGAAAGGGATAAAGAGAATCTGTTCCTGATCGGCAATCTCGGGATACAGCCGGGCATATGACTCGGTACAAGACGGATCATAATTGACCAGCATTTTCATGCCCGCCAGAACTACCGTGACCTGGTGTTCTTTGAATGTTCGAAACATCCGGGAAATGTTGATTTCTATCAATTGAAAATCAATCCCGAGAAGGCCGTCATTGGCGCCTGTGCAAAGAATGACGATGTCGGGTTTCAGTGAAAGCACCCGGTTGATGCGGTACAGCAGGCCGCTGCTGGTCTCGCCGCTGATGCCGGCATTAATGACCGTGCAGGAAAACCCTTCTTTCCGAAGCTTTGCTTCAAGAAGGGCCGGATAAGCCTGGTGTTCTTCAACCCCGTACCCCTCGGTGAGACTGTCGCCCAAAGCAACGATGGTGAGGGCGTGAACAGGCTGACGGGGTGCTGGTTGAGAAGGAGAGGGATTTTTTTCTCCGCAGCTGGCCATGGAGATTGCCGACATGATGCCTCCCAGGATCAGCAACAGCGATTTATGAGATATAATTTGAAACTGCATGGCAAAGGCATGAAATCCCCTGAAGGTTCTTGCCAGTTTTATATTTTGGCACTCTTTTCATACAATATACGGATAGTGAATTCAATGCAACAGGGCCAAAATATAAAACTGGCATGCTGGATCCCGTTTCCCAGCTGGAAAAGGGTTTTCCCGATGGATATTACTCATTCTTTCGCTTTTTGCCTATCCACCTGAGCCGTTGAGGTATTTATTACATTAATCAAGGAACTTTTTTATGGCGCGGATTATTGCAGACCGCAGGGATATTGATTTTGTATTGTATGAACAGCTTGACACGGAAGATTTGATCCGTTTTCCCAAATATAGGGAATTTAACCGGAAATTATTCGATATGACCATTTCCGAGGCCAGAAATTTCGGAATCA
>JAPLJE010000409.1 GCA_026388755.1 Deltaproteobacteria bacterium
CCCCCTGGTCATGTTTTTCAGCAAATTTCCGGATCGATCGACATCAAGCCTTCTGGACATGATTTTTGGCACGGAAATCAATCCCGGCAGAATCAGACGCCTGGTAACCTTGTTCAAGAACCCGGGCAAGCTCTTTGTCGAAGTCTCCGAGCCGCTCAACCTGCAGTGGTTTCTAAACCAGAGCGAGCATCAGGGAAAACCCGCTGACCCGCTTTCCCGGCTTCTTCGAAAGCAGTTGCTCATGCAAATCAACCGGCACCGGGTCAGCACCATCGGACCTGTCTTGAAATCTCCGGAGGAATTCAAGGAATCCATTTTAACTCATGACCGCTTGAGAAATTTTATGGAGCATCATGCCGAGGTGAAGAACATCCCCCTCCATAAAATCCACAAACAGGCCAATGAACACCTGGATGAAATCGCCGCCCGGTATAATCCCTCCATAATCAGCATTGCCGCCAAGATAGTCGACTGGATCGTCCGAGTCATGTTCGACGGCGTGACCCTGGATACCGAAGGGCTGAACCGGATTAAAATCGCCTCCCAGAAAGGCCCACTCGTTTTTATCCCCTGCCACAAAAGTCATATTGATTACCTGATTCTGTCCTATCTGATGCATCTGAACAATATGCCCTGCCCCATGATCGCAGCCGGGAAAAATCTGTCTTTCTGGCCCATCGGACCGATGTTCAGAGGGTGCGGCGCTTTTTTTATCCGAAGATCTTTTAAAGGGGCGGTCCTGTATTCAAAAGTGTTTTCCGAGTACATTCTGAAGCTCCTTGAAGATGGTTTCAACGTTGAATTCTTTATCGAAGGCGGAAGGAGTCGAACCGGAAAACTCATCCTGCCGAAACTGGGACTCTTATCCATTCTCCTGGATTCCTTCAAGCAGGGCGCCTGTAAGGACTTGATTTTTGTTCCCATCTATGTTGGCTACGATCGAGTACTGGAAGAAGGCGCATATCTTCACGAACTGGAAGGCGGGCAGAAAAAACCGGAAAGCTTCATGCAGGTGATCAAGGCCAGAAAACTCCTGAAAAAACGATATGGCAAAATCTACATCAACTTTCACGAGCCCATATCCTTAAACGCCCTTCAGGCCCGGAGCGGGCTGTCGATTCAGGATATGACTTCCAAACAGAACAATGAACTTTGTCGCAATCTGGGGTTCAGGATACTTAACGCGATTGACAGCTTATCGGTCGTCACCCCGCATGCACTGGCAGCCGGCGCGCTGCTGAACCTGTCCCAGAAGCGATTTTCCTTTAACGATTTGTCAAATGACATTGAAATCTACATGAGCTATCTGTATGCATCCGGAGCAAAACTGGCCGACACCCTGATGATGGATCCTGCCAATGCGATTCAGCAGGTGCTGGATGCGTATGCACATCGCAAATTCGTGGAGCGTTTATCCGGTGAAGACAGCGAGTCTTTTTCCAAAACCGAGTATAAAGTTGCCGTCGGCAAACGGCCCATTCTGGAATACTATAAAAACAACTGCATCATTTTCTTCATTCCCGCGGTCTTTACGGCCCTGACCATTCTGGACAGAGATGTCTTTCAGTTTTCCACTTCGGACATCCAGCCAGGATATGCCTTTCTGCGAAATTTCTTTAAAAATGAATTTGCATATGATGTGGACAAGACCCCGGATTATTATGTTCGTAAATCACTGAAGGCTTTTATTGATGACGCCATTATCATCCCGCATCCCATGCTTCCGGAAACCTATAACATTACCTCTGTGGGCTTCAGGAAACTGAGGCTCTTCGCCAGGTTCATCAAGACCTATTTTGAATCCTACTGGGTCGTCCTGAATTTCTTCATGCGATACCCAAAAAATACCGTGGATGCCGATGGCCGCGCCAAAAAAATTCTCTCCCGGGGCAACCGGATGTACAAACGCCGTGAGATCGCGCATAAGGAGGCTTTGTCCAAAATCAATTATAAAAATGCCGAAGACTTTTTTATCACCCACGGTGTCACCGGATCTGAAGATAAAGAGCAAATAGAATTCTATGCCAACACCATTCAAAAATACCTGCGGTTACTGTCCTCCTGAAGGCAGCGGATCGCAATGAGTCATCTTCCCCTAATCCCATGAAAGCGCTCATATTATGCGCGGGCTTGGGCACGCGTCTGCTTCCTCATACCCGGAGCATCCCCAAACCCCTGTTCCCCATAAACGGAAAGCCGCTGCTGGACAGAATCATTCGAAGCCTGATTCAGGCCCGATGCCGATCCATCATGATCAATACCCATCACCTGCATCATGGCATCGAAGCCTTTCTTGCAGAACAACGCTATCCCATTCCCGTTCAAACCTGTTACGAGCCACGGATTCTGGGCACCGGCGGAGCAATTCACAATGTCCGGGATTTCTGGGACCCGGACGCGTTCATGGTCATCAACGGAGATATTGTAACGGACTTGGATCTGAAAGCCGTTTATGACTTTCATCAGCATCACGGCCATCCGGTCACGCTGGTTCTTCATTATTTTCCGGAAATCAATACGGTATCCGTGGATGCGAAGCAGTCCGTCATTGGTTTTGATGACAGAGATTTCGTGCCTTCAGACCAGGACTTGCCGAAACTGACCTTTACCGGCATTCAGGTCATCGATCCGCAAGTTCTGGAATGGATTCCCGACACCCCTTCTTTCAGCAGCATCGATCTTTACCGGACCCTGATCAAGGAAGGTATGACCATCCAGGCCTTTATTCCGGAAAATTGCTACTGGAAGGATATCGGAACCCCCCGTCGGTATCAGTCCGCGGTACTGGATCAGCTTTCGCCCCAGGCCTTTCAACTGGCATTCCCCGATGAGCCTCCAGGCCCGACAACCACAACCCGTATTGCAGGAGACGGGTCAGACAGGCTATGGTACCGGATCGCATCTCCCCAGCATTCGATGGTTGTCGCAGATCATGGCATTCATAGCCGGCGGGACATTCGGGGTGAATGCGACGCCTTTATTGCCATTGGCAGACATCTATACGAAAAGAGAATTTCGGTGCCCCGGATTTACCTGGCGGATTCATTTGCCGGGCTGGCCCTTGTTGAAGATCTTGGCGATATTCATTTTCAGTCCATTGTGCGAAGCTCTCAAAACGTGGATGAAATGCTGGCCTGGTACCAATCCGCTGTTCAGTTGCTGATATCCCTTTCATTGATGGGCGGCAGCGGTTTTGATCCTTCCTGGACTTATCAGACGCCGGTCTATGACAAAGCCCTGATACTTGAAAAAGAATGCCGTTATTTTGTCGAAGCGTTTATAAATCGCTACCTGAACATAGATATTCACGTTGAGGATCTGAAGGGAGAATTCGGCGAGCTGGCTGACCGGGCATTGAACGGGGCATTGAATGGATTCATGCACCGCGATTTTCAGTCCCGGAACCTCATGGTGAAGAACAATCGCATATATGCCATCGATTTTCAAGGCGGCCGGATCGGACCTCTTCAGTATGATCTGGCCTCCCTTCTGATCGATCCCTATGTGGACCTTACTCAGAGCCTTCAGGACCGGGTTCTGGAATTTTGCATTCAGGAGCTTTCCGATAGGGTTTTTGTTGACCCGGTTTCCTTTACAAGCGCATACCGGTATTGCCGGATCACCCGCAATCTTCAGATCCTGGGGGCTTTTGGATAAACCGCTCTTTGTCACAGCTCCGGACAGCGGAATTTCCCCGGCTGACTCATATCACCGGCCAGGCCCTGGAAAAACTTGAAAAGGAGTTTCATGAAACTGTTTGACAGCCACTGTCATCTGGATGACAGTGTTTATGACCCGGATTTTGAACCTGTCCTTGAACGCGCCCGGAATGCCGGCGTATCCGCCATGATGATTGCTGGCATCAACCTGAAGACATCCAAAAAGGCCGTGGCCCTGTCCGAAGCCCACGCGGAAATCTTTGCATCCGTTGGATTCCATCCCCACGATGCCTCGGAAGCCGGTGAATCCGGCATGAAGACGCTTGAGAAACTTGCCGGTCACCCCAAGGTCCTGGCATGGGGAGAAATCGGCCTGGATTTCAACCGGATGCACTCTCCCAAAAACATCCAGGAGAAATGGCTGATCCGGCAACTGGCAGTGGCCGACTGCCTGGATCTCCCGGTCATTTTTCATGAAAGGGAAAGCAGCGGACGGCTGCTGGACATTCTTAAACAATGCCACCAGCACCCTGGCAACGGCGTCATCCACTGTTTCAGCGGAACCCGATCGGAGCTCTCGCAGTATCTGGATCTGGGGTATTTTATCGGCATCACCGGCATTTTAACCATACAGAGCCGCGGAGCAGACCTGCGAAAGCTGGCAACTGAAATTCCGCGGAACCGTATCCTGATTGAAACAGATGCACCATATCTGACGCCGGCGCCTGAAAAAAACCATACCCGCAGAAACGAACCCGCCTTTGTCCGCTCTGTCCTTCTCAAACTGGCCGAGGTGCGGGAAGAAGACCCGAATGAACTGGCGGATGTGCTATGGGCCAACACCTGCCGGCTTTTTCGAATCCCACTGGACATGGAATGTTTTTGCAGCTATTGTGAATAAAATAAAACATGACGGATCTCATAGACATGTTAAAGGAGTTACGTATGGAATCTTGCCCCTGCGGCACGTCGCTGCCTTACAGCGAATGCTGCGAACCGTTTATCCGGGGAATCAAACCCGCACCGACCGCCGAAGCGTTAATGCGATCCCGGTATACCGCATACACCCGAAGCGAAGTGGATTATATCGTCCGCACAACGCATCCCGACCAGAGAAAACAGGATTCTGAAAACAATATCCGGCAATGGGCTCAAAAATCCGTATGGCACCGGTTGGAGATTCTGGATACGGTCGGAGGCGGCAGCGAAGATCCGGCCGGCACCGTTGAATTCATCGCGGAATATTCCGAAAATGGCGAGCGGATCAAACACCATGAACTGGCGCAATTCAAAAAGGAAAACGGAACCTGGTTTTTCTGTGATGGCGGACCACCCAAGCCCAAACAATTTATCCGCCAGGCCCCCAAAACCGGTCGAAATGATCCCTGTCCCTGCGGCAGCGGAAAAAAATTCAAGAAATGCTGCGGATGACAGATTTTCCGAATTTCTTGTGTCATTTCCCGGCTAACTGTGATAGACATCATAGATTATGAAGTATTGACCAAAAACGGTAATCGCATGGGGCTGAACTCAACTTATAATATTCTAATGTATTCCCATGACACCTATGGGCTGGGCCATATTCGACGCACCATGGCCATTGCGTCCCATCTGGCGGGTCCGGATGTCAATGTACTGATATTGACGGGATCTCCGATTGCCGGCCGCTTTTCCTTTCCTGAACAGGTTGATTTCGTGCGCATTCCGGGCATGATCAAAAAAACCAACGACGAATACCTTCCCCTGTCCATCAAAATCAACCCGCAACATGCCGTGGACATCCGCACCAATATCATCACCGCAACGGCCCAGACATTCCAGCCACATCTGTTCATCGTGGACAAGGAACCCCTGGGGTTAAAAAAAGAAGTGCTGCCCACCCTTCAATGGCTGCGGAGATGTCTTCCCAACACCCGCACCATTTTAGGCCTTCGGGACATCATGGACGAGGCGGAAATTGTCCGAAGCGAC
>JAPLJE010000525.1 GCA_026388755.1 Deltaproteobacteria bacterium
ACCACCGGCGATGCCTGGATTCCATAATCCAGAATCGCTCCCAGCTCCTCAACGTTGACGCCTGGAACCACCATGGGAACCAGCACAACGCCAAGGCCCGCATCCCCGCAGCGTGAGATGGCCAGATATTTTTCAGCCAGAAGACCGCGCCCCCGGAGGCGGAGATAGACCTCATCGGAGACGCCGTCAAACTGGAGGAAAACCGATGAGAGCCCCGCGTCTTTAAGCCTTTGGGCATAGCTTTTTTCCCGTGCCAGTCGCAGGCCATTGGTATTGAGCTGAATAAACGCAAAATCCTTACGCCGCCCCATTTCGATGATTTGCGGCAGATCGTCCCGAACCGTGGGCTCGCCGCCGGAAATCTGAATGTTGCAGCCGGGAGCCGCATGTTTAATCCTGTCAAACCAGAATTGAATAACATCAAGGGCCGGGTCGGGTTTTGGGGCGTTTCCTGCTGCCGCAAAACAATACGGGCAGGCAAGGTTGCAGCGTCCGGTGACTTCCAGAAGCGCAGTACAGGTGATTTGCCTGTGCGCTTCGCAGAGTCCGCAGTCAAAGGGACAACCTTTTGCAATATCCACATAACATACGGGAGGCCGGACTGGCAGTTTGGGGCGGGTCCATGTTTCAAACGCCGGATTTCCGCGCCAGATCACGGTATCGAATATCCCGTGAACGTCGCAACGCTTTTCCAGATACACATCCCGGCCATCCGTCACCCGAAAGGCCGGAATTATTTTCAGACACGCCGGACACAGGCTTTCGGTCCGGGACAGCACCCGCCGGACAGACTGGCCAGTTCCGTCATTCAACAGTTCCACGCTCAAAAACGAAAATCCCTCATTTTTTTCCCAATGCCATAACCCACATCGTCCGGCTTACGCACCCTAAAGCTTGATTTCCGTCCCCAGCACTTTCAAAAATTTTGCCAGCCAGTCCGGATGGGCCGGCCATGCCGGGGCAGTGACCAGATTGCCATCCACATGGCCCTTGTCGATCGGAATATCGGCATAAATTCCGCCTGACTGCGTGACATCCGGCCCAACAGCGGGATATGCCGAGCAACTCCTTCCTTTCAGGATACCGGATGCGGCCAGAATCTGCGCGCCATGACAGATGGCAGCGATCGGCTTTTTGGCCGAATCAAAATGCTTCACGATCGCTATCACATCGGGATTCAACCGAATGTATTCCGGAGCCCTGCCGCCCGGCAGCACCAGCGCGTCATAGGCTTCCGCCTTTACATCCTCAAAACTGGCATTCAGTGTAAAATTATGACCGGGTTTTTCACTGTAGGTCTGATCCCCTTCAAAGTCATGGATCGCGGTCCGCACCGTATCGCCGGCTTTTTTGCCGGGACAAACGGCATGCACCGTATGCCCGACCATCAGCAATGCCTGAAATGGCACCATCACTTCATAGTCCTCTACAAAATCACCGACAAGCATCAGAATTTTTTTAGCCGTCATAATGACCTCCATTTTTTAGGGAAATATTTAACGCCTTTTACATTTTTAAAATCAGAATCTAGCGTCCATACAATGGCATCATATTGTTTTGCTGTTGCCAAAATAATGCTGTCGGCCATTGGCAATTTATGCTCTAAACTGAGCTTTGAAGCAGCTAATGCTAACGATGGAGTTAAGTCCACAACTTTTCCTTTATTCATAGCAGCGATAGCCTGGAGGGCCTTATTTTCCCCTGACTCTCGCAAAACTACCTTGAAAACTTCATAAAGAGTTATTGTTGGAACAACGAGGGCCTCTGGATCATTTAAGAGTTCGTGGAAGCGTTCCGCATGTGGTTCATCGGCAAAATATTCAAGCCAGCCGGAGGAATCGACAATATTCATAACCTATCTTCCTCTCTTTTGAATTCAGTATTAATGCCTTTCAAGAACCCACGAAGCTGTTTAATGTCCAGTTCCGGAATAAGTTCAATGCGCCCTTCAAATTCAATAACCTGCATTTTCTGACCTGGACGAAGATGTAATGTATCTCTTATTGATTTTGGTATGACGACTTGATATTTGGGTGAAACTGTTACCGATTGCATATAAAACCTCCATCGATATTGTTATTGTATTACGATATCATAATCGATGAAAATTTGTCAAATGTGCAAGAATAAAGAGAATAAAGGGGACAGATTTATTTGTTCAATTTCATCGGCCTTCCCTGCCCTCTGAACTCCACCCGCACAGATTGTCTAGATAATACTGATAATCCTCTTCTGATGCAAATACGACCTGCCTGTTGTGGCATCACTGGATGATGTGGTACGGATAGCCCATTACAACTATTCGAGCTGTTCTTGGCATGCACAACCCTTAACGCAACAATTTCCATTTGGCAAAATAATAAATCTGTCCCCATTTTCCTACAATACTTTCGGTATTAATCTGAAACGAACATCCTGTATCTCCTGATTCATCCTCAATGCCATGTGCTGTTCAATCTGGTTGATTTTTTCAAGCGAGATTCCCTGATCAAAAAATAATTCCATCTCAATGATTTTCTGTTTTCCATTCTGCCTTGAGAACAACGTACCAAAACCTGAATATTCTTCATAGAACTCCGCAGCGACTTTTAGTATTTTAAGCATGTCTTTTTCAGGCAGGGGCAGATCGACAAGCGAACGAAAGTTTTCGATGATGAGGGGCAAACCAACCCTGAGCATATATATTGAAAGTATGACCGACAAAACCGGGTCAACACGAACGCTTAAAAAGTGCAGTTTGGCAATTGATAAGAAGAATCCTGCCAGGAATGCTAAAAACAAGAATAAATCTGATGTCAGGGAAACTTTAAAATTGACATTATAAGCTTTCAACAGGGGGGTGGGATTGGGATTTCGCTTGATGATGCGGTTTGTCCATATGGTCAGCATCAGTGTCATGAGAAATGACAGGGCTACCGGAACCTGGCACAGAAGATAGGTAACGCTGGGTAACGGAGAAAACAATTTAGTGATGGATACGATGAGAAAATAGACCCCCAGGGGAACGATGGAAACTCCGAAGAGAAAAGAGGAGAAATTCTCCAATTTCCCAGTCCCGTTAGGATACAAGAATCGATTCTCTTTCAGCATGATCCGTATGGAGACCAGTGCAAAAAGCTTAACAGTAATGGCAGCGGCGGCCCAGACAAAATACAAGAGCAACGTGACTGAACCTGTGATCAGTGAGAAAATGATTGATAAGGGTGTGATAATAAGCGAGGTACAAACACTCACTTCACTGATTCTCTTTAAGCCCTTTAATTCGTCCAGATTATTCATGCGCAATATTCACCGATCAGGTTTCATAATTGAAAATGCACCAACGAAAACCATTGGTTCATATCGGTATAAATTTCTTTTATCTGCAAGCCGCTGATTTCAGCCAATCGGTGAATATGGCCGGAATCGTATTTATGTGAGTTTTCGGAATGGATGGTTTCTCCTTCCTTTAAAAAGATTTTACTGTTTATATGCGGACTGGTGACTTCGATATTTACAAGGGCTTTGAGGTGCATTTCGATCCGGGCATCTGCAATATTATAAAATGAATAGTGATCAAACTGGTCAGGATCAAAATTGGTTTTAACATAACGATTAACAACATTCAGCATGTTTTTATTAAATGCAGCCGTTTTCCCCTGTTCATCATTATATGCCTTTTCCAGAATTTTAATATCCTTCACCATGTCAAATCCAATCAGTAATTGGTCACCAGGATTCATCCATAATTTTAAGTTTAACAGGAAAGGTATTTCCTGTGTTCTACTAAGATTTCCGAATGTACTTCCAAAAAAACAGATCAACTTGTTTTCATCATCCGGAATTGCTTTAAAATGCTTTATAAAATCGGCAAGGACCCCATGAATGCGGATGCCGGGATATTTCTTTGAAACCATTTCGGCTGATTTTATAATGGAGGTTTTGTTTATATCAACAGGGATGTAGGCTGTCTCTTCGAAATTTCTGTCTGGTATGGCATCCAGGAGAATTGAAATTTTTGAACAATCTCCGCTGCCAAGTTCAACTATATTTTTAATTAATGAACTATTCACAATCCGGGGGGCGGCTTCCTTCAGGATAGCTCGCTCGGTTCGTGTAAGATAGTATTCCGGCAATCCGGTAATCTCTTCGAAAAGGGCCGAACCGGTACTATCGTAAAAAAAACGGCTCGATATATATTTAGGGGCGGCTGAAAGACCAGTTAAAATTTCAGTTATAATATCTTGAACGCTTTCATGAACCAGGAAATCATTGATAGCAATTGGACTGTTCATGTAAGTTGGCATTTTGAGAGCGTTCATTTTTTAAACGTAATTGTCGGTTTTCCGAAAACTTAGAATACTGAATTATGAATCTCAGGTACTCCGGTTTCAATAGGGTTATCCGGATCGTTGCTCCATTCGAACCATCCTCCGTCGTAAACCGATACCCTTGGCCACCCCATAAGCCATGCATTGAACCAGGCTTCGCTTCCACGCCATCCGGTACCGCAATAAAAAGCCAAATGCTTATCAGATGTAATTCCGCTTTTTATCCAGTTTTCTGCTATTTCATGATATTCGCGGCTTGTGTGATCAAAATTCCTGTAATTCTCCATATGGTAAGCATCTGAACCGCAGCCGGCAAAAATTGCTCCCGGAATCCTGCCTTTTTTCTCGATATAATTGTATCCGCTTACTTCGCCGATATATTCAGGCCAACTGCGCACGCATACAAGTTCGGAACCGTTTGAGGCAATGATTTGCATGACTTCAGGCATATCAACCGCAAATTCAGGATGAACAGGGATACTTGCGCCAAATTCAGAGACCGGTTTTTTCGGTTCATCTATATAAGAAATTTCATATTCCTCGTCCTGCCAGGACTGAAATCCTCCATTGAGTACCCTTACGTCTCTCACCCCGGCATACATCAATATAAAAGCGCAACGAAATGCTCCTATATCGCCTGCCGCACTGCCAGGGAACGGGTCTTTACTATCGGGCGACATGAATTTGCCATACATCACTACGGTAGTTTCTGCAGTAATTCCGTGCTCCTCCAATGCTTTCTTGAGTTCCTGAGGACTCCTCCTGTTCCATGTTTCCGGCGCTTCTATAGCCAGGGTATCCATGTCGATCGCCCCTGGAATATGGCCACTTAAATAGGCATCCCGATTGCGGTAGTGAGCATGTACAACAACATATTTATCGTTTTTGATATATGGAGGATGATCACCTGAAATCAGCATATTTAACCAGAGAGCCGGGACCAGTTGCTGGAAGCGATTCAGATGTTGCATTGGAAGTTCAGGATTTTCTGTCCATTCCTTTACAAACCAATTGTAAACAGAAACATGATCATATCCTGATTTTAAAAGACGCGTCGCGACCTTACCTGAATCAACAGCATTATATCCATAGACAATGATATGATGTTCGGGAAGAATCTGCTTATTCCTTACCATCTCTATCCAATCAATATATGTCATCAATTTAACCGGTAAACTCCTTGCATTCTTAATATGCCCGCCACGGGCTTCGTTCTGTAACTGCCAGCCATTATAAGCATCTACAGGCCTCACATCAATGATCTTGATTTCCTGCTTTTCAATCAGGAGTACGAGTTCACTTGTTGATACTTCCTTTAAAGCATTAACCATGATTTGTGTCCTTTTGGCCCTTTTACCCATTCCACATATCTCTTCGCATGCTTCTTCCGGTTGTCGGCAAGTCCCATATAGCACGGATCAAAATCCAGTTTCCCATAGGCTTCCGGTTTTCTTCTCAAACTTGTTCAGATATCTTGTCTGCCGCACAATAAATCTGTTCCCAATTTTGCCCAGTAATCGTGCAAATCTGCACCTATAATTATATTCAAAACTGCACCTTTTCCTCCGGCAGATTTATGACTATACTTTTAACTAAATAGTCTGCCTGAGAAGGAAAACGGCGCCCGATCAAAGACAGACTTGTGACAGCAGAGCAATACCCGACTCGATCTTGCCGGCGGCCATCCCGCCGAAGCCGATCATCAACATCGTTGAAACGGGCTCTCCGGTGACGTGGGTGGCGGTGAACGGAAACAGACGGATTCCCTTTTTCAGGGCCCGGTTGATGATCACCGTTTCCCCAGGGGCATTGTCGGGCAACTGCAAAACGACATGGAGCCCGGCTCCCTGTCCGATAATAACGGCCCGATCGCCGAAATGATGCGCGACAGCCCGGAGCAGCGTATCGTGCTTCTTTTTATAGAGCGTTCGCATCCGCCGCACATGCCGATCCCAATGCCCCTGTTCCATGAATTTTGCAAGGGTGCACTGCTCCAGAAGCGAAACCGAGGAAAAATAATCCTGGAAAAGTTTGCGGTACGCGGCAAGGAGTGCATGAGGAAGCACCATGTAACTCACGCGCAGTGCCGGAGACAGGATCTTGGAGAAAGTTCCGCAATAGATGATATTCCCATGGGGGCGCAGACCTTGTAATGATGGGATCGGCTTGCCGAGGTAGCGCAGTTCGCTGTCGTAATCGTCTTCGATGATCAGCTTCCCGCCTGATTCGGCCCAATCGATCAGTTTCAATCGGCTGGAAACAGGCATCACGCAGCCCATGGGGAGTTGGTGAGAGGGGGTGACATAGGCGATGGTGCTGCTGCTGGTTTTGAGGATATCCACATCAAGTCCGCTGGGTCCGACGGGTATGGGTATAATTTCAAAACCATGGTTTCGGAAAACGGCACGCGGCAGGTGGTAGCCGGGATTCTCGACAGCAACCACGGGATGGCTGCCTTTCACTAAATGCGAGATAATGTCGAGGCTGTGCTGAAGTCCGGAGCAGACGACGATCTGTTCCGGGTCGCAGACCACACCGCGCGAACGTTCCAGATATTGCTGAATGAAGCAGCGCAGCCCCCATTCTCCCTGGGGATCACCATACCGGACAAGCTGCCTGGAACTTTCGCGCAGGGTTTCCATGAAAAGTTTGCGCCATAAGGGGGCGGGGAAGCTCTCCGGATCGAGCCGTGCGGGATGAAAATCATAATTGCAGCGCTGCGGGGGCACGGGGAGCCGGTTACAATTACGTGGTTTCTGAGGCAAAGATAACGGCGCCGCGTCCTGGTCGAGCGCCGAAACAAAATACCCGCTGCGCGGTTTGCTGTAGATGTACCCTTCCGCGTACAATTCCTGGTAGGCATTTTCTACCGTGTTGCGGCTGGTTGAAAGTTCGTCAGCCAGGGTTCTGACAGATGGGAGCTTGAAATCGGCAGGCAGCTTTCCTGACAGAACGTGCTCTCTGATCTGATGATAAAGTTGCTTGTATAACGGGTTTTGGTCATTATTGTCTAGAATGAACATTGTACTCCCGATCATCACAAGTAGTCTTTTGTATGTTTGATAGCAGTTTAAGAAAACTTTTGCATGGCGTCAAAGAAAATCTGCTGCCTTGCTACTAGTAAAATTTGCATCAACAAGGGTGGCGCATTTACGCGTCACATCTCATAACCACACAAACTACAGGAGGTAGTCACGATGATTCCGGAAAAAATGCTTGAAGTTCTGAAAAAGGATGGGGTGGTTGCTATTGCCACCCTGGGCAAAGATGGCCCACATATGGTTAACACATGGAACAGTTATATACGGATCACAGACGATGGGCGTTTGTTGATTCCAGCCGGTTACATGCACCTCACGGAGGCCAACATCGCCGTAAACGATCAGGTATTGATGACAATGGGTAGCAGCAAGGTTGCCGGCAAAAACGGCCCAGGCACCGGCTTCCTGATCAAGGGCACGGCGGCCTTTATCACCTCAGGTCCGGATTTTGATGCCACCAAAGACAGATTTAAATGGGCACGGGCGGCATTGGCAGTAACCATTTCTTCCGTCACCCAGACGTTATAGTCTGAAGCCACTTGCCATCCGGGATAATCTCGAATTCCGTGCCCAATTCGGCATTGCTGTCACCGCCGACCCAAATATGGAAACGACCGGGTTCAAGGACCTCATTGCCGTTGTCATCCAGATAAGAAAGTTCCTCCGGGCCGAGTC
>JAPLJE010000257.1 GCA_026388755.1 Deltaproteobacteria bacterium
GGAGAAGGTCAAATCCACTGCCAGAGATCTGCTGGATACACTCAAGGCTGGGAAATTGGTGCTCGATTGGCGCAAACGTCAGCAGGCCCGCGCCGAAGTTCGGGTAACCATCGAGAAAATACTGGATCTGGGGTTGCCGAGGATCTATACGCCGGAACTGTTTGATCAAAAAACCACTGCTGTGTTCCAGCATATCTATGATGCCTATTATGGCGCGGGGCACAGTGTGTACGCTGCGGCATAAGGACAAAAATTCTAATAATTTGGTTTGATATCCTGAGTTGTTTTTGCTTTTGGAGGGGGAGGTGGTTGATTCGGGGTTATTTGCTGAATGTTCACGGTATTTTTTTCGTTTTTGTTCTTCGGTGCCTGCCCGCTTATATTATTTTTTTCGTTAATATCTTTCCGTGTCTTTGCGTCATGTTCTTTCTTTTTGTGATCTTCATGCCCGGATGAATGCTTCCCTACATTAATTATTTTCGTATCTTGTATTACCGTCATATATTCATTTGGAGCCTGTCCAGACTTTGCGTTTATTTCTCTTTCTTTCAAATCCAGTTCTCTTTGCTTTAATTCCAATCTCTTTGCTTCCAGTTCTCTTTCCGCTGCTGCTTCTTCTTTTATTCTCCTCTCTTCTGCTTCTTTTGCTCTTTTCTCTTCGTTTATTTCCATTTGATAATCCGCTTCATCCCGCATTGAATTCACATATTCTGGTGATTCGCTGAAGGATTTGATAGTCTCTTTAAATTCACATTTTGCATCAGGTGGCGGGGAATCAGTGAATATTATTTTCCCGTCACTGGTTACGCATTTGTAATACTCAGCATAAGAGACAGTTCCAAAGGCCATAAAGACAATCAGCGTTAAAACGATTCGTTTCATTATAGCCCTCCGTTTTGTATGTTTAAAAAGCTGAATATATCGATTATAATGAATTCTGGAATTCAGTAAATAAAAAATAATGACGATTTTGCAGGTGACAACCCGTGAGCATCTTTTCAGACTCGCCTTCTAATGCCTGTGCTAACAACTTTCCTGCTCCCCGGCGACAATCGGTGATCTGATCAACAATAATGGACTCTGGCTTTTTCAGGGCAAATACGTTATCTTTACTCATGCGCGTTTATCCTTCCCATTTTGAGCTGTTTAAAGTGGCCGGTCGACTGCCTGGTAACAATCAACCGATGGGTGCACCACCTACCTTCCTAAACATAACTTTTGTTTAGGGCTCGTGCATCATGCATCCTGTTTTTTAATATCTATAGAGGTATCAAAATGACAGACTGGTTTATCCTCTTCGGGAAATTATTTTTAGTTATTGTTTTGTCTCTATTGGGGATGTTGTGTGTCAGAAAAAGTGTGAGAATTTCAACCCTGGAAAGCCATAATGATGTGGCTGGATTTGTTTATGCGGTGTTGGGAGTCATTTATGCTGTTTTGCAGGCCTTTGTGGTTTATGTTGTTTTTATCCAATTTCAAACAGCCCAGGACAAAATAGAAAAAGAAGCCAATGCGTTGGGTGATCTATATCGGGTTTCGTCAAATCTTCAGGAACCGGCCAGAAACGAAATACTGATGATCTTGAAAGATTATGCACGGACGATGATAGAGAAAGATTTTCCTGAAATGCGTAAAGGAAATTTTCACGGAGAAACAAAGCTTCAGCATGATAAACTCTGGAATATTTTTTATCAATATAAGCCCAAAGATGATTTGGACAAAATCTGGTTTGAAAAGGCCTTGTCGATTTGTATCAATTTTGCTGATGCCAAAAGAGCCCGAGTGGATAGTGCCAAACAGTGCTTGCCAGATTTTATGTGGTTTGTTCTAAATGTCGGCGGCTTTATAACCATTGTTTACAGCTATTTTTTTTTTTTTTTTAATGTTTGGGCTCAGGGACTCATGGTTGTATTTTTAGCCGGAACAGTTACCCTGGTGCTCCTGTTGATTGAAGCTTTAGAGCACCCGTTTGCCGGAGTCATTCAGGTCAGCTCAGAACCCTTTGAGATGTTTTTGAAATATTTTAACCTTTGATTATGGCGTTTACAGTGGCGGTGCGGCATGATACTTGCTTTTCTCAATTTAATATTTAGAGTAATATATTGGGAAAAGTATCTATATCTGAAACTGTCATCAGTTCAAAGGCAGGAGATTCGTCGAAAAGGAGAAAATATAATGATTATTCAACAACGCACCATAAATAATAATAAAAAATGGCAATTCTTTTGTCAAAACTGGAGTATGCCCACCTTATCGAAGATGGTTTTCCGATACTGGTATTTAACATTATGTATCCTGTTGATCACCGCTTCTGGGTTTTGTTTTGAGTTTGCGCCATTAAACCCTGACTTTGTAAGTCACCTGGATAATCTCATAAACGGAAGAGAGCAATTACAAATAACAGAATACGGGCATCCATTGGGGCATATTCCAAGTCCGGTTGATTTGTCGCATATTGACCGCCTTAATAGATATTTCGATCAATCTGTACAATATCCTGCCAAATATGATCTGAGAACAACCGGAAAATTAACGCCAGTCAGGGATCAAGGCAATTGTGGGGACTGTTGGGCTTTTGCAACTTACAGCTCGCTTGAATCTTATCTGATGCCTTATGAAAATTGGTACTTTTCAGAGGATGATCTTAATAACAATCATGGATTTGATCCCCCACCTTGTAATGGCGGTAATTCATATATGTCTATGGCCTATCTTTCCCGGTATAGTGGCCCAATCAACGAAGTTGGCACCACTGCTCAGGTTCAGAAACATGTTCAAAAGGTGGAATACATTCCACGTACAAATTATACATTCAATGAAATCAAACAGGCAGTAATGACTTATGGCGCAATCGATACATCAATCGCATGGTATAATTCTGCCTACAAATCTTCTAACAGTTCATACTACTACAACGGAACAGGTAAGACCAATCATGACGTTGCAATTGTCGGGTGGGATGATACCTACAGCAAATCTAATTTTATAACAACGCCTCAGAATGATGGGGCTTTTATAATTCGAAACAGTTGGGGAGCTGGTTGGGGCGACGGCGGGTACTTTTATATGTCCTACTATGACACATACGCGGGAAACAATTGCTGGGCATTTGACAATGCGGAATCACCAACCAATTATTCAACCATATACCAGTATGATCCGCTGGGATGGGTAAGTAGTTTAGGATCAAAACCATCTTCATCAACAGGATGGGGGGCAAATATTTTTACAGCAACATCCTCAGAGTCACTTAAAGCTGTCAGCTTTTATGCTCTAAGCAGTAATTCAACATACGAAATCGATATTTACTCAAATGTTACTGCGGGCATGCCCACAAGTGGAACACTGACGCTTACACAATCAGGAACGTTATCAAATGTAGGTTACGTAACGATACCGCTGAGCCAACCGGTTTCCCTGACGACTGGGGCGCTTTTTTCCGTTGCCATCAAGTTTGTGACACCCGGTTATAATTATCCCGTTCCTGTTGAAAAGCCAATGGCAAATTACTCATCAAAGGCTACTTACAATCCGGGCGAAAGCTTTTTCAGCTCAAATGGGCTATCCTGGAACGAAATATCTAACAGTACCAATAAAAGTAATGTGTGCATCAAAGCATTTGCCGGTCAAGTCCATATTGCTGCTCAAGTCGATAATTGTACGCCGGATATAAAAGCCAATGGGCAAGATGGTCCAATAACCGTCTCATCAGGAACCCCTGTTTCCATAACAGCCAGCCTTTCACCCGGTAACGAAAATGGAAAACTCGCTGACTGGTGGTTTGTTTACAGCTCACGTGCCGGATGGTATTCTCTCAATTCAAATGGATGGACTCCAGGAATCAATTTATTGGCTCAATACCCGTTGCTTAGCATATCCCCAGTGGAAATTTATTCCAGTACTCTCCCTGTTGGAGACTATGCTTTCTACTTCCTCGTGGATATGAACCCCAATGGCATAGTTGATTCACCATTTTATTACGATTTTGTTCAGGTACATGTTGTCAACTAGAATACGTCATACATCTTTTATATCTTCCCGTGGGGTCATTTGTACCCACAGTTGATCATTTTCATATAAACCTTGACTGTAACCATGACTGATGATAGCCGAAATGCGCACCATCCCTCCCTCTCGGGCAGAACACCTACAGTTACACACCTGTGAACGAGCCTGTCCACAGCAGGTATGCTTATTCGTCAAAACCGCTCGGAATCGGCCCGTTCGTTTCGGGAGGCAATAAGAGAATCACTTCTTTTGTTTTATGCCTGCTTCACGGTCACAACAACTTCAAACACCTTGATCGGCTGTATCTCTTTTTCCCAGGGGCGGCGATAAACCAGCTTCAGGCGAGTTGACCCAACTCCGCAGGGAACAAACCGGAATATTGATTGACCGCCAGCGCCGATACGATCGGCATCTGCGACAAAGGCGGTCTCCCCTTTCTGTTTCAGCACAGCCGTATCGTTCGCCGCAACTTCCCACAGATAACCGGTTGTCGGGTTGCCTGGCAATCTGATGGCAAGTTCTTCACCCAGGTCAATCGTGAAGTCATGTCCGTGGTCTCGCTCAAGAAGCTCAAGAGCTGAACAGGGAATGACGGCAGTGATGACAAATGTAAAAAGAAGCAATATGCGTAGGATGTTTTTCATCGTTTTAACCATTCCTTATTTTTTGAGTTCCTGATAATTCACGGAGACATTGAGCACACGAATTCTCTCGTTTGGATCTTTTTCCATCAACAGGGTCATCAGGGGAACCGGCCGAGTGGGAGAAACCGCGACCTTGATATGGCCGGGATTTACAAGAAATTTCTGAAAAGCCAGAAGTATGTCTCTGACCGCGGGCTGGTTTTGCCTCTGAATTTCCGAATTCAATTGCTCGGTAATGGTGGATATAAATTGTTCGGAACTCTGTCCGGATTGCCGTGCGCCCAACTCTATCAGTCTTTGCGTCAGAGAATTATCCTGGTAATCCATCATAATCCCGGATATCGCCACAACCGGGACCAGGGCTATCAGCGATAAGGGATTGTCCGGAACCGCTTTGAGGGTGGCCAGATCCAGGTTGTTTATTCTTGCCGAAACCTCAACTTTTCCCATATCTGAAATGCTGATACGTAACTGCTGAATCTCCATATCTTTTTTGATCGGTTCATAGATGTATGCATACTCCACGTTGGCTGCAATATCGGCATAGCCAAGTTGGGCCAGCACCGGAGACATTCCCTTCATCAAAGAATTGTCCGGGCTGATGTGAATTCCTTGAATTTCAACGTGCATGAAAGAAGGAATTTCATTTTTGATGTCGAATGAATGCAGTATCAGCCGATCAACGGCAACAGGGCTATTCACATCCTTAATCCGAATGGAAACCTGGCTTATCTGAATGGTTTTTGAAAAAAGTCCCACATCCAGGGACTGGTAGGAGATTTCGGAAATCCTGCCCGTCTGATTCGCCCAATCACGAATGCGGCCTTTGGCATCATTTTCAATATAGATTTTCAGCCCCAGATAGGCGCTGACACAAAGGACCAGCAGGACGCCGGCCACAATTCCGATGGTTTTTCGGGTCATTTTCCCTCCGTTATGACGACACATATTGAAAAGACTCTCTTAACCTGCTACAGTTGTCGCCGATGATTGAACTCCATATTGCATACTCCCTTCTTGCGGCTTTCGTCCTTGATCTGATACTGGGGGATCCCCTCTGGCTGTTCCATCCCGTCCGATGGATGGGCAGGGCCATCTTACGAATGGAACCTGTTTTCAGACGCCCGAGGATTCCTCTGGTTATTTCAGGAACGCTGTTTTGCGGATTCCTGGTTTTGAGTGTATGGGTCCTTTCCTGGCTTCTGGTTCACTTGGCAGGTATGCTTCATCCGACTTGCCGGTCCATTCTTGAAGCCATTTTAATCTATTACTGTATCAGCCCGTCTTCTCTAAAAAAAGCGGCAATGGAAGTTGAAGCCGCCCTGAAATCCTGCGGGCTGATGAAAGCACGCAAAAAAGTATCCTGCATCGTGGGCCGTGAAACCGCGCATCTGTCGGAACAGGGCGTTATTCGTGCCGCTGTTGAAACCGTGGCCGAAAACCTGGTGGACGGCATCATATCCCCGCTGTTTTATGCGGCCGTTGGAGGCGCACCGCTGGCCATGGCTTACCGAATGGTGAACACCCTGGATTCCATGGTCGGCTACCGCAATGACCATTATTTTCATTTTGGCAAGGCTTCCGCCCGACTGGACGACATCGCCAACTTTATACCTGCGCGGCTTGCTATTCCGGTTATCGCTTTCGCAGCACAACTCTTATCCGGGAATGGAAAGCATGCATTCCAAACTGCTGTTCATGAAGGTGCGCACCATGCCAGTCCGAATTCAGGATATTCCGAGGCAGCTTTTGCCGGAGCTCTATCCGTCAAGCTGAACGGCCCCAGCGTATATCATGGCCGCCTGGTCAACAAGCCCTATATCGGTATTGCCTTTGGGAATGTGACGCGAAACGATATTCGAAAAGCCTGCGATCTGATGCTTCTTTCTTCATTGCTGTGGACTTTTCTCCTGGCAGTCATTTCCGCCGCGCGATAACCCCTGACCTGTTCATTATTTTTGTCATCGGACTTCATCCATTAACCCACCCAAAAAAGCTGCCGGCCACCATGTATCCTCAACTGCCCAAATCCTATAAAAACGCCTATCCGTTCAGGATCAGCGCGCCTTCGTTTATCTATCCGGATGATTACATTCCCAATGTTCAAATGCTGGGACCCTGTCTGGATGAAATCGAGCTGCTGTGCTTTGAAAGTCATGAATCTTCCTTGCCGTCCCAAAAGACGATCCGGAAACTGGAATCATTAGCAAGGGAATTCAAATTTACGTATAATGTTCATCTCCCGACAGATATTGACCCTGGAAGTCCGGAACGCAAGGAGAAGAGCCGGTTTACTGAAACCCTTCTTCGCGTCATGGATCTCACCCTGCCTCTGGCACCCACAACTTATACCCTTCATCTTCCCTTCAATCAAGCTCCGAGTGGAAGGATTTGTGACAGAGCCTGGCAGGACCGGATTTCAGAAAGTATCCGCAGGTTAATGGACGCAGGGGTAAAGGGGCCATCTCTTTCTGTTGAGACCCTCAATTACCCGCTGGAATGGATTGAACCGATTCTGCAGGAATACGACCTGAGGGTGTGTCTGGATATGGGGCATCTGATCGCTAATCATGAAAATATCGAAACCACATATCATCGATTTGCCGGACAAACAACGATGATTCATTTGCATGGCGTTAATAACGGAAAGGATCACCTGGCTCTGGATGTCTTTGATCAGAGCTGGCTTGACAAGATTTTCTCAATAGTTAAACGATTTACCGGAACGGTATCCATTGAGGTTTTTTCGTATACTCACCTTCTGGCTTCCCTTGCGGTACTGGAAAAGAATATGGGGTAAAAGGCATTCATGTCCAATCATTCAAAAGGACTGATGATGATCAGCATAACGGCCGTTCTCTGGGGCATCTTGGCCATTGTGCTCAAATATGCACTTCAGCGGTTCAGCGGCAATACCATCATCTGGTTTCGGTTTACATTTTCATTTGTATTTCTGGCAGGGTATTATCTCGTTCACCGTCCGCAGTTTTTTGAAATTCTGATAAAGCCTCCGATTCTGGGGATCCTTGCCGGACTTGCCATGGCCGGTAACTATCTCGGTTTTACCAGCGGCGTAGCCCTGACCTCTCCCAGCAATGCCCAGATACTGATCCAGATCTCTCCGCTGCTGGTGGCGGTTGTGGGCGTTGTCTATTTCAAGGAACACCTCACCCTTCTTCAGAAGTCCGGCTTTGGCATTGCAGTCGCAGGTTTTATGCTGTTTTACTGGGATCAACTCCATCACCTGGTGATCTCTTCTCAGCAATACTCTCGCGGCAACGTCTGGATCATTTTTGCAGCCATCACCTGGGCATGTTTTGCAGTATTCCAGAAGCTCCTGGTCCGAATCTGGACCCCTCAGCAGACCAATTTACTGATTTACCTGGTTGCAGCCATGGTCTTTTCCCCGCTGGCCACTTTTCATGAATTCAAGGGACTGGCCCTTTCGGACTGGCTAACCCTGATATTCCTGGGTGCCAATACCCTCATTGCCTATGGCACGCTGGGTGAAGCCCTCAAACTGCTTCCTGCCAACCAGGTCAGCGCCATTATTGTCCTGAATCCTCTGATTACCCTGATTGTTGTCGGTGCTCTTTCGGTTCAGCAGCTTCCCTGGCTTTCATCTGAAAGCACCACCGCAATCGGTTATGCCGGAGCGCTGCTCCTTCTGGCAGGCGTGGGGCTGGTCGTAAAAAAAGAGTAACCAAACTCTCTGATTAAATCAACGTGGCAATATCCACCAGCGGAAGTCCAAAGGCCTCTGCAACCCCGCCGTAGGTCACGTGCCCCTGAACGACGTTGGCGCCTGCCCTGATTTCGGGGTTGTCCTGCATGGCTTTTTTCCAGCCTTTTCTGGCAATTTCAAGGGCATACGGCAGCGTGGCATTGGTCAGGGCAAGGGTTGATGTTTTTGCCACGGCCCCCGGCATATTGGCTACACAGTAATGAATCACATTGTCGATCACATACGTCGGATCGGTATGGGTCGTGGGCTTTGAGGTTTCAAAGCAGCCGCCCTGATCAATGGCCACATCCACCAGCACCGATCCTTTTTTCATGGTTTTCAGCATGTCCCGGGTTACCAGTCGAGGCGCCTTGGTTCCGGGGATCAGAACCGCGCCGATCACCACATCCGCTTCCCTTACCAGCTTTCGAATGGCGGCCGGGGTAGACATCAGCAAAAAGCAGTTGCTGGGCATGACATCGCTTAGATAACGCAGTCTGTCCAGACTGGTATCCAGAAGATACACCTTGGCACCCAGGCCGCAGGCCATTTTGGCGGCATTGGTTCCCACAATCCCGCCGCCGATCACCAGAACCGTTCCTGGATCAACACCGGGGACACCTCCCAGAAGAACGCCCTGGCCGCCCTGGGCCATCTCCAGATATTTGGCGCCTTCCTGAATCGCCATCCGGCCGGCAACCTCGCTCATGGGTGTCAACAGCGGAAGCGATCCGTCCACCTTTTGAATCGTTTCATATGCGATATTGACGGATTGGGAATGTATCAGTGCCCGGGTCAGTTCTTCCGCAGCAGCTAGATGCAGATAAGTAAATACAATCTGGTCTTTGCGAATCAGTCCGTATTCTAAAGGCAATGGTTCTTTGACATGCATAACCATTTCAGACCGGCTGAATACTTCTGCAGCCGTTTCGATAATTTCCGCGCCTGCCCGAAAATATTCGACGTCATCAAACCCACTGTTCACACCAGCGTTCCTTTCCACCAACACAATCTGACCTTTTTGCTTCAGAACCTCAACCCCGGCCGGAGTCATGGAAACACGATTTTCAGATGATTTGATTTCTTTTAATATTCCTACAATCATCGGTGTTACCTCCTCTATTGGCCTTTGCAATCACTTGCTGACCTTTAGTTTTTGCCCTGAACGAACCATTTCTGTTGGACCCATGTTGTTTAATCGCCGCAGCTCATCAACAGTCAGCCCATAGGTCTTGCCAATGCCATACAAGGTTTCTTTGGGCTTGACTTCATGATATTTTTCAGTTGATGACTTTTTCTCTGGTGTTTCAACAGGTTTGGCCGGGCTGACAGCCTCTGTTTTGGGAGCAGATGGCTGTTTTGGCGCTGGTTCTGGTTTGATCTGAGCAGTCGGCTGTTTCGGCGTTGAATCTGTTTTAAGCGGAGCGGGCTGTTTGTGAATGGTTTCAATTTCCCTATTCATCAAGTCCAGCCGTTGCGTTGTGGATGCCCCCAGTCTATCGATTCTTGCCGATACCTGATCCAGTTTGTCCTCCTGAAGGGCCAGTTGAGCGACTTTCTGATAAGTATAAATACTCCTGCACCAACAATGACCAACAGCAAGCCGCTGCTCTTGCTCAGGTTGGACATGAAACCCTCCATATTGCTTTTTTTCCAGGGGGAATAGGCATCTTCCGGATAATAATCTTCATCTGAACCCCGTTCAGCTTCAGTGCCTCTCTTGTCTCTGAATGTATCACGCGAATTTCTCTCTGACATGTTCTTCCTCCACCTTCGATAAGGATTGATGAACTCGTAAAAAGTCGCTTTTCGGCCGTTATTGTGACCATAACATATTGAATTAATATTTTATAAAAAATCGAACGATGACTTTTTACTAGACCCTCAGGATTGACGAATTCATAAAAAATCATCTGTTCGTTGCGGTTGATTCTTCATCATAATGACAGTTAGTTATAAGGGTGGTCTCGGCGGAACCGAGGGGGATACTTTTAATAATCTGTTTTTATGCATAAAAATGCTTGATTCTGTCCACTACATATTCCTGTTGAGCCGCTGTCAGTTCCGGAAAAACGGGAAGAGCCAGAGTCTGCGCGGCTGCACGTTCAGCTTCCGGAAAATCCCTTTCCCTGTAATTCAAAAAAGAAAAACATTTCTGAAGATGCAGCGGTACCGGATAATACACTTCGGTCCCAATCTCCGATTCCAGTAAAAACTTCCGAAGTTCATCTCTTTTTTCGGCAACGCGAATGACATACTGATTGAACGTATGCCGGGTCTCTTTTTCAACGGGCAGCATCACCCGACCCTCCAGGCCGCACTGCAAAAACAGGCTGCGATAGGTCGCTGCATGATCCTGACGCATCTTTGTCCATTGATCCAGGTATTTCAGCTTGACTGATACGATGGCTGCCTGAAGCGCATCCAACCTGAAATTGCCCCCGATCAGGCTGTGATAATATTTGGGGTGAGAACCATGATTCCTCAGCATGACCAGGGTGTCATGAAAGGCTTTGGACGGGGTGGTTACCATGCCGCCGTCTCCAAACGCGCCAAGATTTTTGGACGGAAAAAAGGAAAAACACCCGAAATCGCCCATTTCCCCCGCCCTTCTGTCCTTGTATTCGGCACCAATGGCCTGAGCCGCATCCTCGATAACTCTCAAGTGGTTGTCTCGGGCGACTTCAAGGATCGGATCCATGTCCGCGCACTGCCCGTAAAGATGCACCGGAATGATGGCTTTCAGACGCCCCTTTTCCGTGAGACTCATCCCTTCGATGGCGGCTGAAATGCCTTCAGGAGAGATGTTATAGGTTACCGGATCAATATCCACAAAACAGGGATGCGCTCCCACACGGGAAATGGAACCTGACGTTGCAAAAAAAGTATAAGGCGTTGTAATGACCGTATCGCCGGCAGCTATTCCGGATGCCATCAAGGCAATGATCAGTGCGTCGGTTCCTGAAGAAACTCCCAGGGCATAGGCAGCATGGCAGTACTGCGCCATTTGTTGCTCCAGAGCTTCAACATGTGGCCCCAGAATAAAATACTGGCTGTCATAGATTTCTTCTGTAACCCTTAGAATGTCCTGCTTGATAAGTTGATACTGACATTTTAAATCCAGAAGGGGAACTTTCATTTAACCTCGCCTGAAATGGCCTACAAATTTTATTATCTGACCATGATTTGAATCATGACCAGCGGATCAATATTGTCATTTTCAATAACCGCTTGTTTTTCCGGCCCAAGATACAGGGATTCACCGGCCTGAAGAGCCAGAAACTCCGATCCAACCGTTGCACTGGCAAGTCCACCGACAATGACCAGGGTTTTGGATTCCGATGGCTCTGCCTGAATAATCACCGTTGACCCCGGATATATGATCATTCGTCCGACCCGGTAATGGTCTTTGATTTCCAGAGAGGTCAAACTTCCCCATGGCTTGGACGCTGTGGTATGCTGCTGACACTCCCATCGCCCCTTTTCCTTGAGGGTGTTCACAATGGATTTGACATCGCGGCTGTTTTCAATATCCGAGACAAAAATCGAATCCGGGGTTTCCACAATCACCACATTGTTCAGGTGATTGGCGGCAATCAGCCGCTCATGACCCATAACAAAACAGTTATGCGTATCATTGCAGATGACATCGCCATGAAGAACATTCTGATTTTCATCCTTTGGCAAAAAATCATACAGCGATTTCCAGGATCCGATATCGCTCCAGCCAAAATCCGAAGGCAGAACGACGCCTTTAAGCGTTTTCTCCATAACCGCCACGTCAATGGAAATATTGGGAAGCAATTGATAGTCTTCCAGCGACAGGGTACCGGAAGCCGCTGCAAGGGTTTTTATTCGATAATAGAGATCCGGTTGAAATGTTTTGAATTCTTCCGCAATAACTGATGCTTTAAAAGCGAACATGCCGCTGTTCC
>JAPLJE010000205.1 GCA_026388755.1 Deltaproteobacteria bacterium
GAAAATACCGGCAAGTACCCTGCTTCTGATACAGTTCAGCCAATTTTTGCGATCCTGGTGGTGGGTCATGATCCTGGGTAGTGTTTTGATCGCCCTGGGTTTATGGCGGTTTTCCGGAACGGCCCAGGGCAAGGATCGGCTGGACCGGATATGGATCAGGTTGCCGATGCTGGGAAGCCTGATCATGGATATTCAGGTCGGACGTTTTACCCGGACACTGGGGACTCTGGTGCAAAGCGGGGTGCCGCTGCTCAAGGCCCTTTCCATCGTGCGTGAAGTCGTGAACAATGTGGTGGTAAAGCTGGCGGCCGAACAGATATTCCGGCAGGTCAAGGAAGGCAAGCGCGTCAGCACGCTGATGAAGGATCAGGGTATTTTCCCGGCCATGGCGGTTCAAATGGTCGCGCTGGGTGAGGAAACCGGAAAGATCGGGGAAATGCTGATTTCCGTTTCAGATGATCTGGACGCCCGGGTGCAGTCTAAAATCAAATCTCTGCTGTCGCTGCTGGAGCCGATTGCCATTCTGCTGATGGGCCTTGTTATTGGCGGGGTGGTTATTTCCATGCTGACGGCGATATTCGGCATCAACGACATCGAATTTTGACGAACTCCCGCGGCTTTACATTAATTGAAATTCTGGTGGTCATGGTGCTGATTGCCGTTTCAGGCTCCCTGGTCTATCTGAGCGTGGGCCGCTCCGCCGAACAGAAGCAGGGAAAGCTGTTTGCACAGGAAATGATCGGCCTTGTCAAAAAAGCCAGACGCACGTCCCTGGCATTCAGCCGGCCGGTTGCGTTCTTTATCTCTTCGGCGAATCGTGTCTGCTGGGTCGAAGGCAGTGAAGCCAGCCTGAAAATCCCGGAAAAAGTGCTGGTTCAGGCAGCGGGGATTGCCCAAGTCGATGCGGATGTCCACGGGGTATTTTTTTATCCGGATGGCAGTTCCAGCGGGGGAGAATTAACACTTTCAGCAAATGGGCAGCCTTTTTTTGTTTTTCGTGTGGATATCCTGACCGGCCTGGTAAAACCCGGATAAGCTTATGAAAAACAGACAACACGGGTTTACCTTGATTGAGGTGCTGGTGGCCCTGATCATCTTGGGGATTTCCCTGGGCGCCATTTTCCAGGCGCTTTCCAGCTCCAGGAGGATTTCACTCAAGGCAGATGAAACCCTACAGGCTGTCCGGCTGGCGGGAAACCTTCTGGCCAGTCCTGCCTTGATGGATATCGCGCTGAAAGGCAGGGAAATCGCTGCTCGAATCGATGGAGAAGCCGGATGGCGCTATACGTTTTCAGCTTTGCCCCTGGAAATTGATACCGGCAACAAGCGAGATGTTTTTCAGGTTCCGGCCATGTTTGAGTTGACGTTGTGTCTTTATCATGAAACAGATCGCCGGGAAAAAGCATTCTGCATGAAACGGTGGATTCGGCGGTGAAAGATCGGGTGGACGGGTGAAGCGGATTCATTTTTCCGGAGGGTTTACCCTTCTGGAGCTGCTGGTTGCCATGGCGCTGGTGGCGCTGGTGACCCTGATTGCGGCAACAGCCTTCAGATTGACAGTTCAGGCATGGGAACGCGGATCCGAGGAAGGAGAATCCCGGCAGATTCAGTCTGCGTTGCCGGCGCTTTTGGAAAAACAGTTGACGGCGCGGGTGATCACAACGGTGTTTGGCGAGTCAAAGATTAATCCGGCGGTTTATTTCTGTGGCGGGGAGAATTTTTTGTCATTCCTTACGGCCTATGCGCCCCAGGGATCGATGTTGCAGGGCATGCAATGGGTCAACTATCGGTTTGACCCCGGGCAGAAAATTCTTTTTATCTATCAGCAGTCCGTAACCCGGCTCGATGATTTGAACCGTAATGCCGACCGTGGGTTAGGATCAAAAAAGGCGGAAGAAGGGGCGCCGGTCAGTCAGATTCAGGGGATTTACGATTTCAGGCTGGCGTATACCGCTGAAACCCTGTATAATCCGGATGACCCCAAACAGTGGCAGAAAAATTGGGAATGCGGCGCAGAATCCAATGGCGTCCCTTTCGGCCTGATGCTGGAGATGACAGTTGGGGAAGGGGCAAGATCCCGGAGTTTCAGATGGATTTTTCAGATCGGCATTCAAC
>JAPLJE010000804.1 GCA_026388755.1 Deltaproteobacteria bacterium
CCCTGGGCATGATTGCCGGCAGATGCTGCAACCACGCCGCCGGATGGGATCTGGTTTCTCCTTGAAAATATTTTGTAAGCCGCGCCGCGGATCTTGAAAGACCCGGTTTTTTGAAGATTCTCCAGTTTCAGATAGATGTCGCAGTCAAACATCTGGCTGAGTGTGGGGGAGTGCACCAGCGGGGTATGAATGATATGGGGGCGAATCAGGTCGGCTGCCTGACGGAACTGGGTCAGGGAAATGAATGGAAACAGGTCGGATTTCATGGAGATTCCTCAATTGCTGTTTTATTTCAGTCAGTTCTATCATATTGTTAAAATCATTGCAAGATGACCATAATTTATTTAAAATAATGTATCAGAATAGCTCTTTGAAAATTATGCTGCCAGCTTAAATTCTGGCATGTTGGGTTTTCGAAATTCTATGGTCGCTTTTGCTGCCGCAAGAACAGCCTCTACCGGGTTTTGGTTTTGAAGTTCGGCAGTCCGAAAAAGGGTCATCAGGACGGCTTGCGTGACAGCGCCGGACTCGGATCGATTTTGCTGGCTGATTTTTCTGCATAGCACTGCTTTTCTCATTTGCTGTTCTGCATGGTTATTGTACGGGCTGACACCGGTGTATTCCAGAAAAGTGAACAGCTCGTTTTTGTGCCGGCTAAGGCGTTTGATCAGTCTTTTTGCGTCCTTATCCTCATACTGTCCAGCGATCATCTCATCAAGACGGATGTGAAGTCTGACGATTAACCGGTCACGCTGCTGGGTGCCAATTCCTTTGTCTTCCGAAAGATGAATGGCATCCTTCATGAGTTGTGACAGTTTTTTACGAAAAGCCTTCCAGACTTGAGAGCTGTTGTGCTTGTCAACTTTTACCAGTTCTGTGAAAAGGTGATAGAAACACCGCTGCGTTGCCAGTGTGCTGATTTTATTGTAGGCACCCCAGAAGTCACAGATCAGTGCGGTGGTCCCGATGCTTCGGACAGCTTTTCAATGTGAATAAGCTCTGAGTCGGTTATGTTGTTTTTCCACTTCTTGTAAGCTTTTCAGCCGGGCCAACGGAAGGAGCCCGTAGGGCGACTGGAGTTGGCCCGGCTGGCGCCTGACCATCAGGGCACCTATATTTTCCTGCTCTTTGAAATAGCATTCGTCGGGGGTCTTCCTGTTCAACGACTGATGCGTCCGTTCCCGATTATAATATTCAAACCAACTTCTCAAGCCTTTTTGTAGTTCAAGGCCGTTTTCAAACGCATGCAGATGAAGATAATGATACTTCACCGTCCACCAGAGCCGTTCGACAAAGATGTTGTCCATACACCGGCCACGGCCATCCATGCTAATTTTGATGCCGTGGGATTTTAAGATGTCTGTAAACGCTATACTTGTGAACTGACTGCCCTGGTCGGTGTTGAATATCTCGGGACTGCCGTAACGTGCGATTGCCTCCTCCAAGGCCGATACACAAAAGTCTGAATCGAGTGTGTTGGATATGCACCAGGAAAGCACTTTCCTGCTGTGCCAATCCATGACTGCCACCAGATACATGAACCCTCGTCTCAGGGGAATATAGGTGATGTCAGTGGCCCAAACCATGTCCGGTCGGTTGATATCCAAGCCCTTTAACAAATAGGGGTAAATCCGGTGTCCAGGATGGGACTTACTGGTTTTCGGTTTGGGATAGATCGCTTCAAGTCCCATTAATCGCATAAGCCGCTGGACCCGCTTCCTGTTTACATTATATCCTTGCCTGTTTAAATAATCCCGCATGGAGCGGGTGCCGTAAACCGGCGTTTTCATATATTGATCATCAATCAGTTTCATCATCTCAAGGTCTTCCGGACATATCGGCCGAGGCTTGTAATAGATGGATGGACAAAAAATCGTTTTCCACCTTTAATTGCCCAATTTGACGATAGAGATCATTGACCGTGGTGTCATGCTGTTTTTTGGTTTTCTGCCCCTTGTCAAACAACTCACTGGCCCCCTCGATCAGCTCCCGTTTCCAGGTACCGATCATGGTGGGATGAACTTCAAATCTGACGGCAAGCTCGGCAATGCTCGCCTCGTTTCTCAGGGCGGCCAGTGCCACTCTTGCCTTGAATTCCGGACTGTACTGTTTTCGTTTCTTAATCATGCAAAGCTCCTTTCAGGTTGTGATTCAGAGCTTAACACATTGTCCAGTTTTTGGGGACCACCGCAGCCTACCGCCCTCTGATGGTGCTTATCATGTTGGATTTCATAAATTATTGTTCGATCCGTTTGCAATGACAATAGCTCT
>JAPLJE010000494.1 GCA_026388755.1 Deltaproteobacteria bacterium
AAGGCTTCGGTTGCCACCGTGGCCCAGGCAGCTCCTCTGGCGCCGAACTCCGGTATCAAGAAGATATTCAGCCCGATATTTACCAGGGCGCCCAGGCCTGCCGCAATGGCATACCAGCGTTCCCGGTTTTGGGCAATCGCACCCATCGTCAATATCCCGTTGGGCAGGGCAAAAATCAACGCCCCCAAAAGCCAGGGGAGAATTTGAACCGATTCCAGATACCCTTGCCCGAAGAGCCACGCCACCAGGGCCTTTCCATACACGAGGCCGCATCCCAGTATCAATACCGCAACCCCGGCCAGGGTCAGGCACATCCAAAGCAGCAGTGAAACAAATTGATCTTTTGTTTCACTGACCATTCGTAATTTCCGAAACCAGATCCAACTGAAAGGGCTTGCCAGCAGGATGATGCCATCCAGAACGCGATAGGCCGCGGCATATACCCCCACCTGAGCCGCATTCCCGGTCAAATGCTCGAGCAAAAGGATATCGCAGCGGTTGTAGAGGGTTGTTGCGATGTTGATGGCCATCAGCGAAAAGGCTGCCTGGCGAATTTCCCGGTGACATAATGCGTCGAATCGGGGAACGGCGTGCGAAACCGGCGAAAAAAAAAGGCTGATAAACAGCCCGAATCCCCATCCGGCCATTACCACCCAGGGCTCAGGCAAAAGCATCACCCCGATGACAATCCCAGAAGCGCTCAGGGTTCGCCCCTGTATCTGCCAGAAAGCATCCCGGGAAAACCGCCCATCGGCGCGCATTTCTGAAGAAACAAACTGTGTAACTGCCTGAAATCCAAAACAAAGAACCGCAAACGACACTTCCACCCGGTAGGGCGAAGGCACTGCCAGCCCCAGCGAAACACCGGCTGCCGTAACCAACAGGGCATGGCCCCGTGACAGCGATGAAAGATCCCCTTTAAAAACCGCCAAAGCCGGGCTCGGCAGGGTTTTTTCCCGAAAAATCAGGGTTCCGAGCCCCCCGTCCTGCAGGATAAAAACCAGGGACGCCCATGTCAGCACGTAGCTGTAAACGCCGAATTTTTCAGGCCCGAAACTGCGCGCCAGAAAAAACGTTATCCCCAGCGAAACCAGGCCGGTATACCCCACCGCAAATCCCTGGAGCACAACGTCCGCAACGTCCCTTCCGGATTTATTCAGCATAAGCGTCAATATTCTACATCAACGATCATGGCCATTGGATCATTCTTCCATCTGTTTTCTGTTGGATGCCCGGATGATTTCTTTATTTTTTTGCCACCATTCCAGAATAAACGTCACCATTACCAACAGAAAAAATGAAGCAAAAAAGGTTACCATAACAATAACCCGCTTATTCGGTTTAATGGGTTTTTCGGGGATAGAGGGTCCGGAAATAAAAAGATGGTTTGTTTTGATTCTTTCAAAGTTTTGAATCTCGATTGAGATATTATTAAAAACTTCTTTGGTTGCATCTTTGTTTAAATCTTTGTTTTTAAAAACATCGTTTTTAATGATCGGGAGTTGTGATAACAGAAAATCACCATTTTTATCCGCTTTTTCCATCATGTCCATACAATTGGAAAAAAACTCCTTATTAAGCATTAACTTTTCCTTGGCCCGTTCCAGATCGGCAAGTCCGCGTCGAACATCCGCAAGATTGGATTCGATTCCCACCAGTTGCGTGACCGGAGACAAATAATGATACCCCCCTTCCTGAATTGATACCAACTGGCGATCTTCAATTTTGGCCGATTCCGGGTATTTTTTCATAATCGCCTGAATATCAAGCGCCTTATTTGTATATTGTAACAATTGGAAATGATTAGCGATAATAGCATTTTCGTTTTTAGTCAGCTCCGAATCGGCGTTATTGTATCCATCTTGGATATAATTAAACACCTTGATATAATTCAAGCAATTTTTCATATAATCACCCAGAAAGCTGACAACATCATGGGCCTTCTGGGAAAGATCCGCTTCATAACTCAATTCTACGCCGATTACGACATTTTTCTGATCTGATGGCAAATTACCAATTTCACGAGTATCCTCCTTTGAATGGGTATACATTGGCTTAATGCACTTCTTAATGTTCTCTGAAGTATTGAAACTCCCATTTATTTTTTCCCACAATGTGAATGTTTTTTCATGATTTGCAAATATTTTCAAACGATCGGGATCATAAAACAGTGTTGAACCGCCCTTAAATTCTGAATTTGGCATCCCACAACCCAGTTGATAAAACCCGGTGCTGAGATAAACCTTGGGAATCATAAAGCTGTAAATCGCCGCCAGAAGCGTAACCCCCAGTGTGCCGAACACAATCAGTTTTCTGCGCTTCCAAATCACCAAAAACAATGAAACCAAATCAATCTCATCTTCATTCTCACCATCATACATCCGTACCTGGGATGTCGTTTCAGACATGATTCTCTCCTTAATCTCGCATAATCGTCATTTAATTCAACGCCCCAACCGCCTGATCCCCGAAAGAATCTGAACTATTGCCATCCCCCCATTTCGCCATCCAGCCATCCCGGCATTCCGCCATTTCGGCATCTATTTTCAAAGCACGCACTCCGCATCCTGCACCATATACTCCGGCACAATCCCGTTAAGTTTTGTCTTTATCGCGCAGGCATCAAAGGTATCGGCTATCTGATAAAGCTCATTCAGATGCCTCATGAGCCATTCCCGGTATCCGTCCTGATCGCCGTAGCCGTCAAAGCAACCATTGGACCGCAGAACCATGATGTCTTCATGCTCGGTGCCGACAATGCCCTCGCCTTCAGTGATGAGCTCTTCATACAGCTTTTCGCCGGGCCGAAGGCTCGAGTAAACAATTTCGATATCTCGGCCCGGCTCCTTTCCGGACAGCCGGATCAGGTCCATGGCCATGTCGACAATCTTCACCGGGGTTCCCATTTCCAGAATAAACACCTCGCCGCCCACACCCAGGGCGCCTGCCTGCAATATCAACTGGCAGGCTTCCGGAATGGTCATGAAATACCGGGTCACCTCCGGGTGGGTCACAGTCACCGGCCCTCCAGCTTCAATCTGTTTGCGAAAAAGTGGTACCACCGACCCGGCGGAACCCACCACATTTCCAAAGCGAACCGCCATCATACGGGTCCGGGAACCCTGATGCGCATGGAGCAGCCGCTCGCAGCAGCGTTTGCTGGCTCCCATCACATTGGTCGGCCGCACGGCCTTGTCGGTGGAGACCAGAATAAAGCGGCCGGCATTCATCTCCACCGCCTTTTCCATCATCACCTGCGCACCCCGGATATTGTTCCACACCGCCTGCCAGGGATTTCGCTCCAGCATGGGCACATGCTTATAGGCTGCCGCGTGAAACACGACATGCGGCCGGTATTTTCGGAACGTCCGATCCACCAGGCTCTCGTTTTGAACCGCCCCCAGCACCATCACGTAATCCAGATACCCCACCCCGTGCTTCAGCTCCATCTGAATCTCGTACAGGCTGGGCTCCGAGACATCCATCAGAATGAGCTGTTTGGGGTTGAAGCGGACAATCTGCCGGCACAGCTCCGATCCGATGGATCCCCCGGCCCCGGTTACCAGCACCACCTGATTGTGAAGATAGTCCCGGATCTGCGCTTCTTTTAGTTTTACCGCCGGCCTTCCCAGCAAATCCTGGTAATTGACATCCCGCAGGGCCTTGATGCTGACATTTCCGTTAATCAGTTCCCCGATTCCCGGCAGGGTCTTGAACCGCACGCCGCAGGCATCGCAGGCCGAGACAATGTGGCGCATCTCTTCACCGGTGGCGGATGGCGCGGCAATCAGGATCTCATGGATCTCATGGCGCGCCACCAGGTCGGGGAGCTGCTCCACCCGGCCCAGAACCGGAACACCGTGTGATCTCCCGAAGCGTTTTTTCTCCGGCATCCCCGGCCCCGATGATCAGCGTCGGAATCCCGGATTTTCGAAACACCGGAAACAGATTGCCATTCTCATCTTTTCCGGCAAACCGGTATTGATACAGGGCTCGGATTCCCACCCGAATGCCGCCCACCAGCAAAAACGTCAGCACACCATCCAGAATAAAGACGCCCCGCGAAAACCCGCTGAACCGATGCAGAAAAAGCTCCAGAAAGACCAGGATCAGGCTGGACACCCCAACCGCATGAACCAGCCGCCACATATCGCTAAGCCCGGTATAGCGCCACATTCCCCGATACATGCCATAGCCGTAAAACACAACAACCTTTATCACCAGCAGATACGGCAGGATAGCCAAAATATTCTCCCTCTGTCCGGCGAATTGAAATTCAAACCGTAGCGCATAGGCTCCAAAGTGCGCCAGGATGAATAACACCAGGTCTGTCAGGAGGATAAAGTAAAAGTTTGGGTTTTTAAATCGGCTGAGCATGTACTAACCCCATTTATCTCAATTTAAAGATTTCACCCTCACAACATACTTACAAAAGCCAGTTTTCAATCTTCAGATCAGATACCCGTTCAAATTCCCTGGTGTTGTTTGTCACAAGTACCGTATCGAT
>JAPLJE010000678.1:0-3989 GCA_026388755.1 Deltaproteobacteria bacterium
AGTCGTACATATGCGCTATACAGCCGTGGACGGCGGCGACAAGCTCAAACAACCTGCGGGTGGTTCCGTACAAGAATACATCAAGAGTGTTGAGGACTTGAGCAGGCAGGAGGGTCTTTTTGCCGCGTTCGACGTGAAGCACGACTTTTCGAACGAATGGTACAAGGCAATGCAGCCGCAAGCTGGTGCTGCCGAACGGTTGCTGAAGTTGAATAAGCTGAACGAACGGCTCCCAATTTTCACAAAAGGTCGGACGCCGGATAAAATACTGGCAACAGATGTATACTTGATTACTTCCGCAACGCTATTGGCAACACAGTTGACCCTGACTCAAGCCGTTGATGAGTTTACCTTCACAGACGGACCTCAAGTAGGGACAATGAAATCATTCGCATGCACGGACAACGCTATTCCGATGAATGACTGGCAATTGAAGATAAACGGCGTTGAAACCCAAATTGAAAAACTCTGGTTGACTATCAGGTATACCATTGGATGATCGATTGGAGGTGAACAGGTTTAGATGAGATATAATACATGAAGTGTCGTTCTGATAATTAACATCTCCAGGTAATGCTGGACAGTTTCCGGCCCGGCTACCGGGTCGCCTGAGGCAAAGCCCCGCCTCCGTATCCTAAAGAACTCGCTACAGGGCGCGGAAGTCTCCAGGCTATACCAAAATTGGCATAGTGATCACGGAGGACTTGAATTAGGTTGATCATCTGTTTCCGAGCTGCGTCTCAACAGAATGCCGTTCTTCAAGTTTATTCAGGAATTACCCGGAAATAGAGGATGTCCTTCACCGTCCCTTTTCTCAAACCGGAAAACACGGGTTCCACCCTGGCGCCGATTTTTATTTTGGTTTCATCCTCGATATGGATGTAATGCTGAAACAGGTTGTCCGCGCCATCCAGGCGGATGAACCCATAGCCATAGGGGTTTGGGCTCGCCGGTTTCCGGGTCGATGAAGGCATAGCGCAGAATGGTAAAGGTTCCGATCCGGCCTTTGGGACCGACTTCAACAAATTGATTCATTTCCACAATGCATTCGCCGCAGACCCTTCGGGGGGGAACATAGACTTTTTGACATACCGGGCACCTGATGCCGATAAATTTCCGGTGGTCCCGAAGCTCCTGTAAGAATTTGCTGCCGTGAAGCCCGACGGCATAGTGAAAAGGCTGCCTGGCATCACCCGATTCGATAATGATCCGTTCGCTCATCGTATTTCCTGTTCCTTGATAGGCTGAAGACTGATTATTTAGGGTTTTTGTTTGCCGTGAAGCAGCATGTCCGTCCACATGCATCCCCCAAAGCCCGTGCTGACGGCAAAGTTCACGTCCGGAACCTGCCGGCCCTCGGCCTTTCCCATTACCTGAATCGCGGCTTCGGCGCACCGGATCAGGCCCGTGGCGCCAATGGGGTTGCAGGCAATTACGCCTCCCGACGGATTGACGGGAAGCTCTCCGCCCATGTCGGTGGCTCCGCTCCAGACATATTCCGCGCCCTTGCCCCTTTCAACCAGCCCCATATCTTCGATCCAGATGATTCCGGCAAAGGAATACGGCTGATACATCTCGATGACATCGATTTCTTTTCGGGGCTCCCGGATTCCGGCCTTGGCGAAAAGCTCTTTTGAGGCCTCGGCCATGCTGTCCAGCTCTCCCCAGTTCACATCTCCCAGGTAGGTGTATTTGTGACGGTTGGCAGTTGCCCAGATCCAGTCCGGGGTTGCCGTGATTTTCTCCGCGATGTCTTCACTGGCCATAATCACGGCACAGGCCCCATCGGATCTGGGACAGACGTCCAGAAGATGAATGGGATCTGCCAGCATGGGCGAAGCCAGAACTTCTTCCAGGGTCACCGCCTTTCGAAGCTGGGCATACGGATTGTTGCAGGCATGACGGCGGTCCCGGACAGACACCCTGGCGGCGTCCCGTTCAGTAGCACCGAATTTGGCCATGTAGGCCTGGGCTTCTGCGGCAAGGCCCGATATGGCGCCCGCAAAAACGAGACGGTCCCAGACAGCATCAAATGCCGTGGTAATCGCGCCGGTCGTGTCGGACTCCGAGTTCTTCTCCCATCCGATGACCAGCACTTTTTCAAACAGGCCGGATGCCGCCAGGTGATATCCTCCAATGGCCAGCGTGCTGCCGGTGGTACCGCCGGTGGTCAGCTTGATAATGGGTTTCATGAAAGCGCCGGAGCCGTCAACACTCCAGCAGTCCACATAGTTGATACCCTCGAAATGATCCATGTTTCCGATCACTACGGCGTCAATATCCCGGATGGTGAGTCCGGCATCCGCCAATGCCCGCAGAACCGCTTCGCGAATCAGTTCCTGGCCATTGACATCCGGCCGGTGGCTTTTGTGGTGGGTCTGGCCGGTTCCCACAATGGCTACGCGTTTTTTTCCCATAGATTCTCCTATTTTTCCTTATCCAGAACCCATACACAGTGAGACTGACCGCAGAGGCCGTTGACCCCGTGAGCAACTCCCCTTCGGGCGCTGTCGATCTGATAGGCGCCGGCCTCTCCCCGCAGTTGTTTGACGACCTCGGCCATGCGTATCAGACCCGCGGCAATAACCGGATGACCGCTTAATAGACCTCCGGAAGGATTGACCGGCAGCCTGCCATTCAGGTTAAAGTCCCCTCTTTCAAGCAGGATCCCGGCCATGCTGTCTTCGCAAAGCCCCATGGCCTCCAGCCACATCAGTTCCTGATAGGTAAAGGCATCGTAGATTTCAGCCACATCCATCTCTCTGGCGGGATTTGTGACCCCCGCCATCTTAAAGGCGTTTTGCGCCGCCTGCGTCAGGGATCTGGCCCTGGATAGATCCCGATCTCCCAGATAATAGGCATCCGCGCAGAACGATACGCCTTTTATCCATACGGGCTTTGACGGATAGCGCCCTGCCCTTTCTTCACTGGCGATGATGATGGCACAGCAGGCATCCGACACCGGTGAGCAGTCCAGTTTGTGAAGGGGATCCGCAATCATCTCGGACTGAAGCACATCGTCCACACAAAGCGATAAGGGAAGCTGAGCCAGGGGATTTTTCAAGGCGTTACCATGGTTTTTTACCGAAACTGTGGCCAGTTGTTCGGACGTCGTACCAGTTCGATGCATATAGGCCCTGGCCTGCATTGCGCAGGCCGTGATCATGTCCAGCCCCAGAACCCTTTCATAAATCGGATCGAAGGCAGCGTTGGTGATGAGGCTCGATACGCTTTCAGAGCCCTTGCTGTGAGCCGTGATCAGGGTGGTGCCGTAGGCTCCGGACAAGATTCGGGTCAGGCCATAAAACGCGCCGAATGTGCCATCGCCTTCCACACAGGAAACATTTTTATGCCTGGCGCCGCTGGCATCGCTCACCGCCATGCAGGAAATGGTTCTGCCATCCCAGAAATCATTGGACGTGGTCACCACGTTGTCGATTTCATCCATCGTTATTCCGGCATCGGTCAGCGCCAGATTGACCGCTTCCCAGGCCATGTCGGCAAACGTATCGCTCAGTTTATTGGCTTCGATGCGGGTCATCCCCACACCGATAATGGCCGTATGATCCATGGCTTTTCTCCTTATTCGCAGGGTATAAAACAGGCGATATCCCGTATTTCGCCTTTGCGGGCTTCCGAGAATTTTGCTTTGACCCGCATCCCGATCTGAACGGCTTCCGGAGAGATGTCTCCGATATAATGCAGAATGGACGTATCCGCCCCATCCAGACGAATCAGTCCAAAAATGACCGGAACGCTTTGTCTCAGCGCAGCCAGTTGTCTTCTGGCGATCGTGAAGGTCGTCACCACGCCCTGGCCGGACACTTCAACCCAGTCTGAATGGCTATGAAAGCATATCGGACAGGATTTTCTGGGGGGGACGTGGACGGTGCTGCAGGATGCGCACCGGGTCCCCCATATTTTTTGTTCATCTCTCAATCCAATAAAAAAACGGCTGGCCGTATCCCCGGCCCACCAGTTGTAGGGAA
>JAPLJE010000678.1:4023-4435 GCA_026388755.1 Deltaproteobacteria bacterium
GAACGCTGATGCCGCTTTCATAGACCATGGGCTCAACGCCATCAAATAGGGTGCTCATATTTTCCTCCTGTTATAAAATCAGATTGACTTAGACAGGCTAATCTTTTTGTTCTATTCCGCATACATGTCTTCAATCAGGCCGGCGTAGCGTTCCAAAACCACATTGCGTTTCACTTTAAGGGAAGGCGTCAGCTCTCCGGTTGCCTGAGAGAATTCATTCCGGAGGATGCGGTATTTCTTGATGGTTTCAAACCTTGCAAGTTGTTGGTTTTTGGCGTCGATACGAAGATCGATTATGGCCATGAACCGGGGCTCGTCCAGAAGCGCTTCCGGCTTTTCGACAGTGAGCCCTTCGGCTGCCGCAGCCAGTTCCGCCTGATCCATATTCAGCGCAACCAATGCCGCCAGAAAC
>JAPLJE010000243.1 GCA_026388755.1 Deltaproteobacteria bacterium
GATTCCGTTATGATAACCGATCTGTAAACACTGGTAGCCCAATGCGTTGCGGTGCTCTTTGTGATCAAAATGATAGCTGACCAGCTCCATCTTTTTACCGGTTTTATTGCTGATGGTATCATCTGCGATGATCACTTTTTGTTGAAACGGTGTCTGATGTCAATGGGATTTATAACTGTACCATTTTCGGGAATTAAAAAGTGTACCACCCGACCGTTTGTGATGGTCAGATGAAGGCGGTGTTTGTCGGGGGGATCCATAAAAAATCCCCCCGACAAACACCGCCCGGCTCCTGACTATGCCTGGTTGATATTTCTTTCATTCATGTAAAAGCCATGGTTGCGAAGCCGGTAGCTGTGGCCTTGGATATTGATCACTCTGCAATGATGCAGCAGGCGATCCAGCATGGCAGAGGCGATTACCGGATCTCCAAAGAGTTCCTGCCATTCACTGAAACTTTTGTTTGATGTAATGACAATTGAGCCACGTTCATAACGCCAGGTAATGAACTGGAAAAACAGATATGCCTCCCGGCTGTCGATCGGAAGATAACCGACTTCATCTACGACCACCAGTGACGAGGTCAGATAAGCCTTATGCCTGGATTGGGGCTCTTTCAGCTTTTGCATCAGCTTGTCCATGGTGGTGAAATACACCTTGAAGCCATGTGCGCACGCCTTGATTGCAAGGGAAATGGCCAGGTGGGTTTTTCCCACTCCGGGAGGCCCCAGAAAGATCACATTGTCATGCTTGCTGATAAATTCAAGATCAAACAGCATCATGACCTCCTTTTGATTCAGGTTGGGATGGAAGCTGAAATCATAGGAATCGATGGTTTTGGCTAACGGCAGTCCCGCGGTCTTCATGGCTGTCTGAATCCGGCGCTTATCCTTTGCGGCGACTTCCTCCTCAAGGAGATGATCCAGGAAAGCCATGTAGGAACTCTGATCCACTTCGGCTTGTTGCAGAATGTTATCAAGCATGCTGGCTGCTTGATTGAGCTTAAGCCGGTTTAAATTGTCCCGGAGTCTGTCACAGATCAGTTGTTCCATGATGCACCTCCTTGGGCAAACTGGTCATAGAAAGAAAGCGGCCGGTTGGCTACCTGGGCAAACAGACTGCCGTCCACCAGTCCACGGGTGGCCCGAGCTTTGACTTTAACGTATGGATTTGTTTTATGCTGTTTGCGGCTTTGCAGCAACTGCTCTGTAAACGGAACATTCATGACCCAGCTGCCTTTGTCGGCGGCTTCATCGTATGTAGCCAGCAGACGCTGATCATCGTAAAACCGGATGCTGCCATCCTTAACCTTAAGAAGCACTTTTTGTCCAACCACATCCGCAGGCAGTTGATAGTGACTGGCGTTGTAGGAGATCATGCAGTCTTTATAAACTTTGCGGTAAACTTTGATGGAGGTATCATAACCCAAGGCAGGACAGGGGTTTAGGCTGGGCCGTTCCTGATCCCATCTGATATTTACGCCCTGGTGGTAAGTGCCGTGGATGCGACAGTTGGCTGTCTGAGTCAGCCAGTCCAGCAAATCGCTGTTGGTTGTCTCCAAACTATGGAAGGGATATCCTCGCCAGAAACTTTCACGGATATAGTCCACGGGGCGTTCCACTTTCCCTTTGACCCACGGGCTGTAGGGCGGACTGGCCAGGGGTTTGAACGCATAGTGGTGTGCAAAATGGGAAAACTCGATATTGAAATTGGCCTTTCCCTGTTTGCGGTCTGTCACCACATGCTTCATATTGTCATAGAGGATCTCCATTGGAACGCCTCCAAGATACTGGAACGCTCGCATGTGTGCTTCCATGAAAGCCTGCATCGTGCAGCTTGTTAACAGCTCGGCGTATATCGCTCGACTGAAACCAAGAACCATGATGAATAAATAAAAAGTGAGAACCAGAGCTGATGACTGAATAACCTGAAAATCAGCCCAATCCACCTGGGCCTGAAATCCGGGGATGGTTTCAAAACGGATATACGCCTGACGCTGCAGCCTGCTTTTGATGCTGCGAACGAAATTCTTTACCGTATCGTATCCGCCTGAGTAGCCCATTTTCAGTATCTGGTTATATAACCAGGTGGACCTGTAATTATCCTGGTGCAGGAAATCTTCAATCGTTTGTTGAAAAGGAGCCAGAATCGATTCCTTATGATTTTCTCTGCGTAACTCACCAGGAGGACGGTTTTCTTGAAGATACTTTTTTACCGTTTCGCGATGAATGCCCAGCTTGTGGGCAATTGTCCGAAACGAAAACCCTTGTCGACGTAATGCAAATATGTCCATTTGAACCTCCCATGTTTTCATGGCTGACCCCTCCTTGTTCGGAGGATTTTACCATGACGTTCAGCTTATGGGTGGTACATTTTCGATTCCCATTTTTGGTACATTTTTGCATTCCCAGTGACAACCACATCGGCATCAACGTTTGGAAACTGCGATAAGCATCCGGGTGAGGGCATTATGATCACCTATGGTTACAGCAAAAAGCACCGCCAAGACCTCAAACAATTTGTCTGGTCATTGTCTGTCAGCAATGATGCAGCCTTTCCCTTGTACCAACAAGCTTACAGCGGAAAC
>JAPLJE010000093.1 GCA_026388755.1 Deltaproteobacteria bacterium
TCCTCATTTCTCAGGGCAGCCAGCGCCACTTTTGCCTTGAATTCCGGACTGTACTGTTTTCGTTTCTTAATCATATGAAGCTCCTTTCAGGGGTTGTGACCCAGAGCTTAGCACATTGTCCAGATTTTGGGGACCACCGCACCCAAAACTAAAAGCGGTCGATCAATTACAATACCCATAAACACTTGGGCAGCGGATATCATCAAAAAGATTGCCAGGCATATCAAGTCACCATATGTTTTCGTCAAGAATGATGGAACACCATATAAGAACTTGCATCATGGGTTTAAGGCAGCGTTAAGACGTGCTGGAATGGATACCACCATCAGGATACATGATCTCCGTCACAGTTCAGCCACGTGGCTTGCCGCTTCCGGTGTCCCAACTGCTGTATTGAAAGACCTACTAGGTCATTCCTCGATGGCAATGGTTGCCAAATATCAACACGCCGGCCATGCCACATTGCTTGAAATGTCGAATCGGATATCATCACCTTTTGGCAACACGGCTAACAATGGGCTAACAAGCGCGGAAAATGAAAATATCATGAAGATATAACTTGCTGAAATGTTTGGTGCCCCCGGGGTGAATCGGACACCCGGCCAATGGTTTAGGAAACCATTGCTCTATCCACTGAGCTACGGGGGCAAAAGGCAGGTACTATCCAGAAAGGTGACAATGGCTGAAACAGCGGACTACGGTATCATGACACGAAATCCTGTTACAAAATATCAGAAAGTGGCGCTGGATTCAAGAGAGAAGAATAAAAAAAGCGGGTAAGCCATAGGCTGTTCCCGCTTTTATGTCTTTTTCTTTCATTTAAATCCTGCCAATACTTCCGCAAATTAGATACTACCCTGTATGAATTTCAGCAATTTAAGTCAACATTAAAAAAATTCAGGAAAACACCAAAACTTAGTGAAAATATCCGGGAAGTTAGCAGAACTGGCGTTACAAGGGGCGTAAGGTTACGTTTTCAGGGCGTGGGCCTTATGATGACATGCACCGGAACGGGGCTATGAGCGAGTCAGGCCAAGGAAACCGGATTGAATCAAGTTGCAGGCCGGAACATGGCCGAAATGATAAACCTGTTTTTCTCTTTGTCTTGGGGAAGCCGGTTTTTTTATTCCCACTGCCACCATTCCTACCGGAATGATCCATATCACACAAACCCCTTCCCTCCACAGATTAAAGCCCGTACAAGTCACTACAGGGGCTTGCAGATGTGAATCCCTGCTTTTCCACACTCTGTCCGGATATTTTTTCATTGTTATAATTATTTTCATGTTTATTGGGAAAATATCTTTACATGCACCTTATAGGTGCTTATTGTGCACTTAAAGAGTGCAAATAAGCATAAAGGGGTGGGCAAATATGGGAGAATACACGCCAAACATCGGAGATTACATCGACTCTGACAACGGGAAACCCATTTGTTCAAGGTGTATACTGGAATCGGGCCACCACGACCTAATCAATGGGGAATGGGTTATTGATTTGCCAAAATACATCGGAGATGAACTTTGCTGGTCTTGTCAGCAGATGATCGACGAGGAGGTAATCCATGAAGAAAATCATTAACGGACTTCGGTATGACACAGATAAGGCAATCGTGATAGGGTTCTATTCCAACATTGGCAGGGAGGCTACAGGCAAGGGGGATTTTTCATGGTTTGAAGCGACCCTATACAAGACACCCAGATCCGGCCGTTACTTCCTGGCAGGGGAAGGCGGCGCTCAGTCTCGTTTCTCACAGTCGGCCGGACAAAACTCATGGACAGGGGGCAGTGATCTTATCCCAATGACTCATGGCGATGCACTGGCTTGGGCAGAACGATATCTTGATGCAGATGTGATCGAAAAACACTTCGAGGACGCATAAAGGGGGGTGTAAAATGAAAAAAATTATGTTTATCATGATAATGGCTATGTTTTTTTCCGCATGTGCAGGTGTAGTCGGCACTCCTCCAACTTTCAGTAGAGCTCCGGGAGTTGGTCTGGACAACAATGGCACACACTGATCGTCACTTGCCGGGTCTGAAAGATGGAAGATGCCATGAAAAGCCTTCTTTCCTGGGGATCGAGGGCTTTTCTTATTTGCAGTTGTTTTCCGGCCGCTGTATCCTTTGTACTGGAACCGGCTTTGCGTGGGAAGAGTCGGGTGAATGTGGCACGACATCAGAAACATTTGATAAAGGAAAAATCAATATGAAAAGAGCAATTTTGGTTGCAATTATCGCTTTAATGCTTTCGGCATGTGCTGGCGCTAATCAATATGAGTCGCCTACTGAAATGAAGCCGCCTTTTGAAGGCTCCGGTATTGGGTCTTATTAGATAGACAGTGTTTTATAGAAAGAAACAGTGAAATACCATTTGATTCAAATTTGCTTTTGACAAATTAACCCTTTTTCATTTTTTTCTTTTCAAGGTTCCTTCAACTCCGGTTGTTCGGGCCTTTTAATTTACCAGGACCGGCGCACCTGAGCCACCTGGCGCTGACATGAAAAGCCTTCTATCCTTCCCGAAGATCGAAGGCTTTTTTATTTTGGTTGCAAGGGGATTAAATCTTGTACCCCGTCAATTTTTCCAATAAAAAAAGGCTACGATAAAGACCGTAACCTTATGATTTTATTGGTCGGGGCGAGAGGATTTGAA
>JAPLJE010000414.1 GCA_026388755.1 Deltaproteobacteria bacterium
AAAAAATATCAATTGATTTCTGGTGACTGTGAAGGATATGGAGCTGGATTGGGTGGTTATTGATCGGGCTGATCCCAAGTACTTGACAGGCATCAGCGGTAGTGTATAGTCCACAAAATGACAACTTTCGATACCGCATCAGCCATTTCCGCTCTTTTTAAAGCCCTGCCGGTTCTTGATATTGTTTCCCGGACACGTGAAGCCTATCTGGTCGGCGGGGCTGTCCGCGATATCCTGATGGGCAGAATTCCGCTCGACTATGATATCGTTGTTCCGGAAGACCCGAAAGCCCTTGCCAAACTTATCGCCGGTACCGGCGGTTCCTTTTTTAAAATGGGAAAAAACCGACAGGCCGTCCTTCGGGGGCAATTCAAGGATCATACGATAGATCTGGTTCAGATGGAGGGCGGTTCGATTGAATCCGATCTGCGTCTTCGCGATTTTACCATCAATGCCATGGCCATTCGGTTGGACAACCGGTCGTTTCTTGATCCGATGCAGGGACAAAAAGACCTGACAAATAAAACCATTCGAATGATTTCTGAACAGGCCTTTCTAAGCGATCCTCTCCGGCTGCTTCGCGCCTATCGTTTTGCCGCCACCCTGAATTTTGAAATCGAAAAGGGAACGGAATCGGCGGTCAAAACCCACAGCCGACTCATTCGCCGGCCAGCTGGGGAACGGATTCGGGAAGAGCTGATCCGGCTGCTGGCCGTGCCTTGCGCAGCCGGATATCTCCAGAAAATGAGCGACTCCGGGTTGCTCTTTGACTTGTTTCCAGAACTCGGCGATGAGATGGCATGCACGCAGAACCCCCACCACTGCTTCGATGTGCTGGATCACACGCTGAATGCCTGCCGGCATCTGGAATCTTTTCTGAATGGCAAGGAGATTGAGACAATCGCATCTCTTCAGATAGCGATCAACCGGATTGACGACCACCTGAATCCATTGTTGAAACTGGCCATGCTGCTGCATGATATTGGAAAGCCCCTGACCCGATCGGTTGATCCTGCGGGCGCCGTTCATTTTTGGGGCCATGAAAGAAAAAGCGCCGAGCTTGCCAAAGAAATATTAAACCGACTGAAATTTTCGAGCAAGGACACAGAATATCTGTGTCTGCTGATACAAAACCACTTGCGGCCGGTTTTATTATATCAGGCTCACCAGAATCAGACACTGACCCGAAAAGGAATCGTCCGGCTTTTCAGGTCGCTGGATACCCATGCCCCGGACCTATTGATCCATGCGCTGGCAGACGCCCATGCAAAGGCGGAAAAAGCCTGCGATATGGATCCGTCTTATTTTGGTTTTATCGAAGATCTGTTGAAAAGTTATTTTCAGGACTATACGCCACGAAAAAGCGAAGCGCCGCTGATCACCGGCAAGGACCTGATCACCTTGTTCGGTTTGCATCCATCATCGGCATTCAAAATCATTCTGGAGGCTGTTGAAGAAGCCCGGCTATCGCAGACCCTTGCCGGCCGGGAAGATGCGCTCGCCCTGGTTCGGGCATGGCTGGTATCAAACGAAAATGAGATTTGCCGGAACCGTAAAAATGATTGACAATCCGGGGGCCCCATAATACATAATCAGCATATGGAAGTGCACAGCTCACTGGTGGGGCTCCCGGACTTCAAATCCGGTGTGGGGCGCTAATACCGTCCCGGGTGGGTTCGATTCCCATGCACTTCCGCCAT
>JAPLJE010000480.1 GCA_026388755.1 Deltaproteobacteria bacterium
ACGCCTGAATATCACAATGCTGTTCATCGAGCATGACATGGATATCGTCTTTGGCATTTCCCAGAAAGTCCGGGTGCTGTGTTACGGCGTTCTGATTGCGGAGGGCACACCGGATGAAATATCACGCAACCCGAAAGTCATCGAAGTGTATCTTGGGGAAGGCGATTAAACATGCTGCTTGAGGTCGAAAAAATCAACACCTGTTATGGGCTGAGCCATATTCTGTTTGACGTTTCCCTGAACATCGACAAGGGAGAAGTGGTAGTGCTGCTGGGAAGAAACGGCGCGGGAAAAACCACGACCCTGTTAAGCATCATGGGGCTGAACACGCCCAAGACCGGCGCGATCCGATACCAGGGCCAGGAGATTATGGGCCTTGCGCCGTATAAAATCGCTCGAATGGGAATCGGTTTTGTCCCCGAAGACCGGCTCATATTCCCCGACCTCACGGTCTACGCCAATCTGGAAGTCGGCCGAAAAAGCCTGGGCGGCCGGAAATCAAAATGGACGTTCGACCGGATCTACAAGCTCTTTCCGGTTCTGAAGGATTTCAGCAACAAGCCGGGCGGCGATCTATCCGGCGGACAGCGCCAGATGCTGACCATTGCCCGCACCTTGATGGGAGACCCCGACCTGCTGCTTCTGGATGAACCCACCGAAGGCCTGGCGCCCCTTATCGTCAAGATGCTTGCGGATTTTATCGAAGTGATCAAGCAGGAAGGCATGACCGTCCTTCTCTGTGAACAAAACCTGAAATTTGCGCTGAAACATGCCGACCGCGCCTACATCGTGGACAATGGCATCATCAAATATCAGGGAACCATTGCCGAATTGAACCTGAATACAGAGATCAAGAAAAAATATTTGGCGGTTTGAACAGGTCCGCTTTCGTGCATGCCACACAAAGAAGGTGTTGAACAGGTGTTCCGGAAATTCAAAGTCGCGTAATCCCCCCCTCGCTATTTGCTTGATTTATTCAAGAAAATCGGCTTATCCTATCAGAAATTCAGTCATTAATGCCTTCATTTTTCTAAGGAGAAAAAGTTAATGAATTATCCACACCTTCCTCATTTAACCGGGTCAGCAATTCTTTCCAACCTCAACCTGAAAAGGAAATGGTTGTTAGTCTTATCCTTATGTGCAGCCGTATTTATTGGGATAGTTGCGCCTGACCGGGGGGTCAGCGCCGATGATTATCCAATGGTTCTAACTGTAGTCAACAACAGCGGATTTGATGACACCAAGGTATACTTGCTGTGCACGGGCAGCAACCAGACTGGTCCCGAGGCAGACAACCATTTCGGTTATCTTGACTTTGCCAATAATTCTTTTCATGAGATCGGACCGAAAAGTGGATTCAGCCTGAACGTTTCAACCATGACCAAGACGCTGAGCGAGTTCAAGAACAATAATACCTACACCATCAATGTCCCCAAAATGGTTAGCGGCCGGCTGTATTTCGCTTTTGGCGACAATTTCGATAAGTGCCCGAGCTTTAGCGCTTCCGGCCCACCAAATGGCACGGCCAATACCGTTGTTTACGATAAAGTTGAATTCGACACCTGGAGCAACCCCAACATCAATACCACCAATGTGGATTTTTTCGGGATTTCGTATTATGTCACAGCGACCGAGGCCAGCACCAAAGATCAGGTGGAACGCGGATACTTGAAATCAAGAGACGCTGTTTTCGCTGCTTTTGAGAACGTAGCTGGAAACGATTACCAGCTTTACGGGAATGCGGGCATCTTCGAGGCGCTGAGCATAACCAGAACAATCAAGGACGAAGTGGACAAAGTGCGCGTACTGGCCCCAAAAAACGCGGCTTTCGACGACTTCAACAGTTCTCTGACTTTCGCCCAACAGAAATCTTCCCACTTCTTTGACCAGTATGTGAACAATCAGTGCTGGAAACCCAACCGGAAATTCTCCTTCTACAGCAAATTTTACAAACCTTCCGATCCCCATTCCGACAAGACGATTTATTACGGTCAGGTAAGCGCCGACGGCAGGACGCTCCACCTTTTTACCGACAAGGACCGGACCCAGTCCTATCTACCCGTACCGTCCCTGCCCAGGCCGAGCAGCAGCAATATCCTCTTCCCCGGGCATCTCAGTCAATGGCACCAGGTCAACAGTACCAGCAGTGATGGGATTGACTGGGGCTTTCTTTTAGGTGGCCAGGCGGGTGGGCCCGGCCAAACAGCCGGGGCCTACTGGGCGAGTGATCCGGTGGCGATGGCCATTACAATCTCCATTGTCCGCGGCGTCATGCATTACGATGATGGCTGTGAGAAATGGACGGACAGCAACAATTATTATCCGGGTGACAATGGTATCGGTTCCGCCGAATACCCAATTTACTATTATGGAAAGTTAATCCATGACCTGTCCATCGAAAACAAATCTTACGCCCTTTCCTACGACGATGTTTATGGCGCCGATCCCTCGATTTATTTCAAGGGTCACCCCAACGTGACCCTCACGTTCAACCACGCCAAACCTTATTCCCAGGCGAAGCTTTCAGTGAGTGAGGAGAATTTATGGGTTGAAACGGAAAGCGGTACGACAACAGTCAATGTTTCAAATTCAGGAACTGCTGGTACAACGATGGGGTGGACAGCTGAGGTGACATCCGGGGTAAGCTGGCTTCGGATAACATCGGGGGCAAGCGGAATCAATGACGGAACCGTTACCTGTGCATTTGACAAGAATACGGAGGGTTTCCGTAAAGGCATCATTCGGATAACGGCGGAAGGGGCAATCGGAACTCCCGTGGATGTAACAGTTACGCAGGCACCGGCTACAACAACGTGCACGGCAACAATAGATGAAACCTTATTGCTCCATATACCCTATATTTCCTATGCTGATCCAAAGGGGACTCAAACGCTTTGGGTGGAACTTGTTTATGCTTTCAATCCGACATATCCGGCGTTAATACTATTTAAATATAAAAATGCTGGAATTCCAAACAATCCTTTTCCATGTGCAGCATCAACACTATCCAGCGATTTCAAACTCCATATTCCGGATGTTCTGCTTCCGGATGGAACCACTCATTTATGGATGGATTTAGAATACATCCCGGCTCTTTCCACCAAGGATAATCTCTACTTTGTCGTTACAAACTTTGGATAAAAGCAACCCACAGGTGATATAGTCGCCGGTATAGTGAATTACGGTATCTCTTCCCGTGGGGTCATCTTTCTTGATTGACATCATGCCGCTATCTTCCTATAGTTTTAACATGAAAGCGCTTTTTAAACCGCGAATAAACAAAAGGGGCCGAACAATCATATCCATTTAAAGGAATCCGTCCATGAGTAAAGTTCTGATCATCGGTGCCGGAGGGGTCGGCGCTGTTGTCACCCACAAATGCGCGCAGAACCCGGAAGTGTTTTCCGAGATTGTCCTGGCCAGCCGAACCCTGGCCAAATGCGAAGCCATCCAGAAACATGTTGCCAGGCCGATTGAAATCGCACAGGTGGATGCCGACCATCCCCATGAAGTCTCGACCCTGATCCGCAAAATTTCGCCGGATCTGGTCGTCAACGTCGCCCTGCCCTATCAGGATCTCAGTATCATGGACGCCTGCCTGGAGACCGGGGTCAATTATCTGGATACGGCCAATTACGAACCCCCGGACGAAGCCAAATTCTGTTACAAATGGCAGTGGGATTATCAGGAGCGGTTTCAAAAAAGAGGCATCATGGCCCTTCTGGGATGCGGATTCGATCCCGGCGTGACCAATATTTTCTGCGCTTATGCCCTGAAACATCATTTTGATGAAATCCATACTATTGACATCATGGACTGCAATGCCGGCGATCATGGCCATCCCTTTGCCACCAATTTCAACCCGGAAATCAACATCCGGGAAGTCACGGCCAGGGGAAAATACTATGAAAACGGACAATGGATTGAAACCGACCCCTTGTCCGTCCACAAGCCCTTTGATTTTCCCCAGGTCGGCATACGGGAAATGTATTTGATGTATCACGAAGAGATGGAATCCCTGGCCAAAAACATACCCGGAATCAAACGGATGCGCTTCTGGATGACGTTTGGCCAGGAATACCTCACCCATCTGCGGGTGCTTCAAAATGTCGGGATGACCCGCATCGACCCGGTGAAGTACCAGGGAATCGAGATTGTGCCGCTTCAGTTTTTAAAGGCCCTGCTGCCGGAGCCGTCCTCTCTGGCCGCGGGCTATACCGGAAAAACCTGCATCGGCTGCATGATTGAAGGCGTCAAAAACGGAAAGCCCGTGAAGTATTTTATTTACAACGTTTGCGATCACACCGAATGCTTCAGGGAAATCCAGGCCCAGGCCATATCTTACACCACCGGCGTTCCGACCATGATCGGGGCCATGATGATGCTGACCGGAAAATGGAAGGGAAAGGGGGTTTTCAATGTCGAGGAATTTGACCCGGACCCGTTTATGGACGCGCTGAACCGATGCGGACTGCCATGGACAGAGGCGTAAGATTCATGCAGGAACGTTTTTTGGATGCCCGGATACCCACGCCGTGTTATGTGGTGGATGAAGCGGCCCTGATCAAAAATTTAAAAATTCTGGATTCGGTTCAGCAGCAAACCGGCTGCAAGATTCTACTGGCCCTCAAGGGCTTTGCCATGTTCAGCCTGTTCCCGATCATCCGGGAATATCTCTGCGGCATTTCCGCCAGTTCCGTGGACGAAGCCAGGCTGGGTCATGAGGAATTCGGCAAAGAAGTTCATTTCTGCGCGCCGGCGTTCCCGGATGCCGATTTCGATGAAATCCTTTCCTGCTGCAACCACCTGGTGTTCAACTCCTTTTCGTTCTGGAACCGGTATAAATCCAGAATCCGGAGCGCAATAAAGCCCATCCGTTGCGGCATCCGGGTGAATCCCGAGCATTCGGAAGTCAGTGTGCCGATTTATGACCCCTGCGGGCCTTATTCCCGACTGGGCGTGACCCGAAGCAATTTCGAACCCCATCATCTGGAAGGGATTTCCGGATTGCATTTTCACACCCTCTGCGAGCTCAATGCCGATGCTCTGGCTCGAACCCTCCCCGCATTCGAAGACAAATTCGGCACTTTTTTAAAAAACATGGAATGGGTGAATTTTGGCGGCGGCCATCACATTACCCGAAGCGATTATAATGTGAATCTGTTATGCGAACTGATCACCGGATTCAAAAGCAGATATCCCCTTGAGGTTTATCTGGAGCCTGGCGAGGCCATTGCGCTGAACACCGGCGTTTTGATCGCCTCTGTCCTGGATGTTTTCCATAACGGCATGGATATCGGCATTCTGGACACGTCCGCCTCGGCCCACATGCCCGATGTGCTGGAAATGCCGTATCGCCCGGTCATTGAAGGGGCCGGAATCCCTGGAGAATATCCGTTCACCTACCGGCTGGCCGGCCTGACGTGCCTGGCGGGAGATGTGATCGGCGATTTCTCGTTTCCAAAGCCCCTTAACGTGGGAGATCGCCTGGTGTTTCAGGATATGGCCCATTACACGATGGTAAAAAACAACACCTTTAAC
>JAPLJE010000309.1 GCA_026388755.1 Deltaproteobacteria bacterium
CCGTCTCCCCGGTAAACGGGGGATCGGAAGGAGCGCGGCCTTTTGACAGGCTGAGAAACGGCCCGGTCATCGGGGAAGGCGCGGGAGTATTGTGCATCGAGTCCATGGCGCACGCAAGGGCCCGGGGGGTCAAGCCATACTGCGAAATTGCGGGCTGGGGCCTGAGTTCATCTCCATCTTCTCTCACGGACTGGCCGTCGGATCCCAAGGGACCCATCCTGGCGATGACAAGGGCACTTGAATCCGCAAACATCACTTCCGGGGATATCGATTATATTTCCGCCTCTGCCAACGGCGGAAGGAAACTGGATCGGCTTGAAGCCGAGGCCTTGTCCACGGTATTTGCGGGAGGAAAACAAAAGCCATTTATCTCTTCCATCAAAGGCGCTGTCGGCGAGAGCTTTTCATCCGGGGGAATACGGACCGCGGCCATGGCCATATCGATTAGAGAGCAAACCATTCCGCCGACATTGGGCCTTGAAAATCCCATAAAACCCCTTCCGTTTATTTTGAGTACAAAAAAAGAAGCCAAAATTAATTACGGACTGGTCAACGGCTTTTCATCCGGCGGTACATTTGTTTCCATTGTTCTGAAAAGAATTGATGAATAAGGCTAAAACATCCCGCCGTTTACCGAAATGACCTGACCGGTGATATAAGACGCATCTTCCGAGCAGAGAAACCTGACCACTTTTGCCACTTCGGCGGGCTTGCCGATCCTTGCCATGGGAATCAATGACTTGATATTAACTATGGGCGCATCCTTTATCATTTCGGTTTCAATGAGCCCCGGAGCCACAACGTTGACCCGAATCCCAAGCCGGGCGACTTCGGATGCCACTGCGCGGCTGGCGCCGATCAGTCCGGCCTTGGCCGCCGAATAATTGGCCTGGCCCCTGTTTCCCATGAGTCCTGCAACCGAAGCGATGGATACAATGGCGCCGCGTTTTTGTACGACCATTTTTTCCAATACCGGCTTGGTCATATTATAAAAACCGCCCAGGCTGACATCGATGACAGAGTGCCAGTCCTTTCGCGGCATCATGATGAACAGGCCGTCAGCGGCAATTCCGGCGTTATTGACCAGAGCATCAATGGTTTTAAAACGTTTCAGAATAACATCGAATGCATTTTGGGTTTCTTTGTGATTGGAAACATCAAATTGCATGATGTCGCCATCGCCACCTTCCTGCCGGATCATCGCCTGCGTTTCAATCGCACCTTTTTCATCCGAACGGTAATTGACGACGATATGATACCCGTTTCTTGCCAGTTCAAGGCTGATCGCACGTCCTATCCCCTTGCTGGCGCCGGTAACAATTGCAACCTTTCCTTCAGGTTCTGTATTCATTGGCAAGTCTTCTCCCAAAAAAACGGTAAGGGGTAAATAACGTTGCGAATCGTAAACAGTGAACCATAGACCGCTTCGGGTTTCTTTTCACTGTTTACGGGGTTTCGGACTGGACCAGTTGCAGCCAGATTTCAGCAACAATCTTCGATCCGATTTCAACAGTACCTAAAATTTCGATAAAGTTTTCAAATATGAACTGGTTCTCGGTCCGGGTGGTGATCAAGGTGTTTAACGGAATGGCATGTATATAAAAATGAGACTGCTTGATGCCCACCAGCCATCCTTTTGTTACAAAATGCTCGCCGTGTTTCCGGATTCCTTCCCAGCAGTTGCTGATCCCGGCTGTCTGCGCCACCAGTTCGATGAGTACGAGCGAATGAACGCATTGACCGCTGAAAAAAGGCCATTGTTCGGTAACCGTAGCCTGCGTGACAGCACTTTTTTCATTCACTGCAATAATTTCATCAATCAGTCTCATCCTGTCACGATGAGGTAAAAAATCTTCAGCGCGTTTACGCGTCTGGCTCATGACTGTTCGGCCTTTTCTCCGTGCAAGGAAAAAAACAGTTGAAGATAAAATGATATCAGTATATTCAAACTACTCGATTTGCAAAAATTCGTACTATAAAATAAGCTTCGTGTAAAGATATATGACTGAGAATTAAAAGCGTCTTCGTTTGCCCGATTGTTCCATTCTGCTTATTATTTGGATACAAATCCCCGGCGGATTCATGATGTTACGCTTAAACATACAGGCTGATTTTCTTGATGTGTAACAATTCAGTCATTTTTAAGGCTTGTGCTGCAATTGTCCCTGCAGACGGTTTTTACCTGTGTTTATTTTTTTCTAACGTGGCGGGTATAATGGAAAAGTTGCTGAAAGAACTAAAAGTCAAAATTATCGAATTGCTGAACCTGATTGATGTGAATCCGGATGATATCAAGGAAGATGATCAACTGGTCGGCGGTCATCTCGATATTGATTCAATCGATGTTTTAGAGATGGTGATCATGATTGAAAAGGATTATGGCGTCAAGATCGATAGCAAGGAACTCGGGATAAAGGCATTCGCAACCCTGAGGACGCTGGCTGAATACATTTATGGAAATTCACGGGTGCTGTCTGTCTGATCGGTTGCAATTACGGGTCCGTTCCGACGTAAGAGTGTGATGAACCAATGAAAGTCCTGCTGATTTCTGCAAATACGCTAACCGAACCTTATCCGGTCTATCCCCTGGGACTGGATTATGTGGCTGCCGCCATCACTGATAGGCATGAAGTTCGGATTGCGGATATGAACACGCTCAAAGGATATGATGCGCTGCTTGAAATCATCGGGCGGCCAAAAGATCTTCGGGCAGCGGATATCATTGGAATTTCTATAAGGAACATTGACAATACCGATACCACCGACCCGAAAGGTTTTTTTAATGCCCAGCGCGAACTCATTGAAAAGATAAGAGTCTGTTCCAGCGCTTTGATTGTTTTAGGCGGAAGCGGATTTACCATATTTCCCGAAGAAATCATGAATGCGCTGGACGCGGATTATGGCATTATAGGCGAGGGCGAACGATTGGCGCTACTTTTGGAGGCCCTGGAAAATAAGAAAGATGTCA
>JAPLJE010000069.1 GCA_026388755.1 Deltaproteobacteria bacterium
ACCCGGCATGCGGGTCCGCACCGGGCGGTTCATGTAAGCTACCGGGCCGTGGCCGGATAGTGAATGTTCACCCACAGTTCTTTGACAGATATGAGACCCTGTTTCTTTAACCATTGATTGGTCATGCCGATTTGCGTTGCAAACGTTCGCGCACTGTCTCCACGAACCTTTCGGCTCATACCGACTGATATGGCGGCATCCAAAGGGGTACCGAGTTTAAGAAGATTGCAGACTTTCGTGCGACATCGTCGCCACTGTTTCCAGTAGCACATCCGTATTCGTCGTCTGAGCCAGTGATCCATTTCGGGTATCGGTCGAACAGACGATATCCCAAAGTAGTTCATCCAGCCACGAAGATATTCCGCAAGCTTTTGCATTCGGTATTCCATTGAGACGAACCCACTTCTGCCGGTCAATTTCCGGACCCTTCGTTTAAATTCACGAAAGGCATCATCTGACCAGCGGGGAATTCGGGGGACACAATACACAATTAATCCAAATTAAAACCGCTGCACACGGATAACAACAGATAAAATCTGATCGAACCTAAAAAGTGTTTAAAATCCGCCTTGATCCAAAGTTACCAGATTTGATTCGTGTGAGACGGTTGAAGGTTTTGCGTCTCTGTAATCTCTGGAGTCAGGCATCCAAGTTCCCAAGTTGCAGAAACAAAAAGCGGTGTCGTGGGGTAATTTGAGGTGAAAAACGCCGCAATATTGTATTGTGCTGAAAAATAGTCTTGACCATATTTCAATACAATATAAAATAGCCACATGGAAAAGCGCACTGTATATCATAAAATCTGGGAAACCCTTGCCGCTGACAAGAGTATGGTGTTTCTCTCCGGGCCGCGTCAGGCGGGGAAGACCACCCTGTCAAGGATCATTGCCGAGGGGTTTGTCAACACCCTTTACTGCAATTGGGACATTCCCGAACACCGGGTCCGCCTGCTGGAAAATCCATCCTTTTTTACCTCACTGCAGCGACGCGACAACTCTCCCCCGTTCATCATCTTCGATGAAATCCACAAATACCGCGACTGGAAAAACTATCTGAAGGGGGTCTATGACCAGTACAGCGGCGAGTATCGCTTTCTGGTGACCGGCAGCGGGAGGCTCGACCTTTACCAAAAGGGGGGAGATTCCCTGGCCGGGCGTTATCTCCTCTTCTATCTCTGGCCGTTCACCGTTGCCGAACTGAATAGCGGCAGCCGATCGGTGGCTGACTTTCTCACTGATCCGTTGGCGATTGCCATGGAAAATGCAGAGACTCTCGCCGCAACCTGGGAAAAGCTGGAAACAATGAGCGGCTTTCCCGAGCCATTTCTCAATGGCCGCCCCGCTGCCTATCGGCGCTGGTCCACCGGCTATAGCCAGCGACTGATCCGCGAGGATATCCGGGAGCTTAGCGAGATCCGGACGGTGACCGACCTGGAGACGCTCTACCACCTCATCCCTTCGAAAATCGGAAGCCCTCTTTCAGTTCCGTCACTGGCCAACGACCTCAAGGTGGCCTACAACACGGTGCAAAACTGGCTGACGCTGTTCGATCGATTCTATCTGACCTTCAGTCTGCCGACCTGGACCGAACGGATCGCCCGGGCGATTCACAAGGAGCGGAAGGTTTACCTCTTCGATACCCCTCGTATAAAGGATCCCGCGGCCCGCCTGGAAAACATGGTCGCCATCGAACTGTGGCGCGCCGTAACCTGCTGGAATGCCATGGGGGAAGGTGATTTCAGCCTCCATTTCATCCGCAACAAAGAGCAGCAGGAGGTGGATTTCCTCATCGCCAATGAGCGGGAGCCATTCCTGCTGATTGAATGCAAGCTTGCCGACGAGCAGCCGGCTAAGTCGTTGCTCGCCATGCAGCGGGCGCTGCAAATCCCGGCGGTGCAACTTGTGAGGAGTGCTTCGGGCTTCCGGACCTACCGTAACGGCGACCTTCCCTTGCTGGTGGCTCCGGCGGCGCAGTGGTGCGGGTCATTACCGACATGATTCGCCATGAGTAACCCCATGCACATAGTCAATCGCAATCAACCGGCGGGCATCAATCGCCCGACGAATTCGGGTGACACATACACAATTATGATGTCCGGCTGCTTATTAGATCGAGAAGGTTGAAACAGAATGGAACTGACCGTATCAACATACGAATTGGTGAAGGCGTTGGATGATTTCTCCTACACGTTGTCCGCTTCGGACCATGTCTGGAACATCTTGTGTCCAGGCGAGGCCAATCGCTGGAATCATCTGTATGTCAACAAGTACCTGGATACATTCTTCATTGCGCATGTCAACGGTGGCTGTGGCAGCCTTGAGGTCAAGCCTGAAGACGGCGTATGCACTCTGCCCGGCGCAGGAGCTGCTTCTTACTCTGCCCAAAGCCGGAGTCAATCAGTCGCTGTATGGGGGCCATTTACCAGATCCGCATATAAGTGGCTGAAAATTGTCCGTAGGGACTGGATAAAGGCCAATAAAAGAGTCCAGAAGGAGTATCCCCTGCGTTACAGATACGGTATGGTTCCCCATGCTATCATACGCGCCTCTCAACCCAATATTTACCGCCTTGATTCGGAATTGGGCATGGAGAAGACCCTGGAGTTTGTGCACCTGGTTGAAGATGGATTTTTCCTCAAAGAGGAGAACACCGAAGCCTCAACCATGACCGCGGATGATTATTTCAAATATTGCCGGATTGCCTACATTGCGGGAAAACGCGATGATGAGAGCGTCGATGCATCTTTGTCAGGGCGGGAGATGTATGGCCGATATGCCGACGGTCGGCACGAAGGACTTCTGGAAATAGATCCGGACTCCGGGCAGGAGTTTGCCGACTGGATAGACGGTGTGCATCCTAAAAGAACGATTGGCGGGCATCCGTGGGAGTTTAAGCGGGGTAGCAATACGACGCACATAAACTTGAGCGTTTCACGGCCATCCCCATATCGGAAAGAGGGGTTCAAAGTTGAACTGCGAGCCGAATCAACAGGCAGAATGGCAGAGGCGCTACGCATGTTTCTTGCAATTCGCAAGGCCGGGCTTCCCATTTCCATCGCTCATCCTGAGGCTGTCCGCAAAAGGCTTCTGGCCCAGGACAACATCGGGATTGTCCCGTCTTACGCCTCGCTGCACAGGGCTAACCAGCATTTCCGTCTGACTGACGACGTGTTTGATGTCATATACTATGATGATCTTGGCCGTTTCAAGCGCAGGGCAACCCCTTTCATTACGTGGGAGCCATTGCCCATCCTGAAACCGGGAGACGCCTGAATAGCTTACGGCCGGCAACACCTGAACGGCTGCGATACACCCATATAGTCGACAATCTATTCCCTCAGGTCATGCCGCCTCTTTCAGGGGTTTCACCTCCCGCTCGATCCGCTCGACAAGAGTGATTTCCGCCGTTTCAAGATCATATTCGGCCTGAAGGTTCATCCAGCTCTGGGCGTCGGTGCCGAAGAAACGGGCGAGACGCAGGGCGGTGTCAGCAGTGATAGCCCGATTTCCGGCGCAAATTTCATCGATGCGGCGTTGGGGCACACCAATGGACTTGGCCAACCGGTAGCGAGTGATCTCCATCGGTTTTAGAAAGTCTTCGAGCAGGATTTCACCGGGATGTACGGGGGGAAGGTCGCGTTTGGTCATGATAAAGTCTCCTTCAATGGTAATCAGTGATCTCCACATCCCGGGCATTGCCTTCTGCCCAGCGGAAGCAGATCCGCCATTGGTTGTTGATACGAATGCTCCATTGACCATTCCGATCACCGGAAAGCTGCTCCAGCCTGTTGCCGGGCGGGATACGCAGGAATTCAAGGGTGGCAGCGCCGCTGAGCTGTTTCAGTTTGCGCTGGGCAATACGCTGTAAGTCCTGCGGCAGCTTTGCCGAAAAACGACCGTGAAACAACTTCTCTGTCTCTTTGCAGGCAAATGATCTGATCACGTGCGAATAGTAACGCAATTCGGTAGTATTGTA